>JABFRJ010000008.1 GCA_013141255.1 Hyphomicrobiaceae bacterium | reverse complement strand
GTGGCGCGCGGTATGTGTCGACTGTCAGCCGATCATCACGACGGTGCGCAGATGCTGCTCTCGATCGACGGGACTATGTTGGGGCCATTGAGGTTCGCCGTGCATCGCCTCACGCACCATCGAATTGTTACCGACATGCATCATCGACTGTGACTTGAGGATGGATGGGCTTTCCAGGTGCTTCGATCAAAGCTGTTGAGAGGTCTGTGCGTCATGCTGAGATCTCGGGAGGGAGAGCACCGAGATGATAACGGCATGCTGGATGATTTTTGACGTCGGCAACGTGTTGTGACCTCGCACGACGTGAAATTGATGATGTGTACGCACGTGTATGGGCGTGCAGTGATGATCCCTCAAATTCGGACATCAGGATAAAGAGTGCGAGTCACATCGATCGTTATCGATTGATATTGCAGAAAATTATTGCTGCGCAGAAAAGGCGATCAGCATACGGCCGGCCTCAAAGCGTTGATCGTGCATGATGTTTTGCGCGCTGTCTTGACGTTTCAGCGCGGCGCTCCACATCGCTCTGAGCGGGGCAATTTTTTTGGAGTTGTCATTATGTCCGATAAACCCTTCGAGCCGAAGCTCGGCCGTATCCGCGACAGCAAATCGTCGAAGCCGCAACGCTACACGCGCCGCGTTCTCAGTGAGTCCTCACGCACGGTCAATAAACCGCTGCGGCACCGCGGCCACATCGATAACAACGCGCTAAGGCGCGGACAGGCCTCCGGTAGTGTGGCAGCGAGCGGCAGCTTCGCACCGGGCACGCGGCGCGTCGTCGTACGCGCGCGCTATGTGCGGCAAGTTGGTGGCGATATCGGTGCTGCGCGTGCGCACATGCGCTACATCCAGCGTGACGGCACCGCGCGGGACGGTGCGCCCGGTCAACTCTATGATGCCGCGAGCGATCGCGCCGATGGTGCGATGCTGCTGGAGCGCTCCGTCGAGGATCCACATCAATTCCGTTTCGTCGTCTCGATCGAGGACGCCGCCCGCATCTCCGACCTGAAACCGGTCGTCCGCGATCTCATGCAACAGATGGAAGCCGATCTCGGCACCAAATTGGATTGGGTGGCGATCGATCATTTCAATACCGGACACCCGCATACTCATATTGTTGTTCGCGGCAAGGACGAACGTAGCGAACCTCTGGTCATGGCACGTGAGTATATCGGATTCGGCATCCGCGCCCGCGCGCAGGATCTGGTAACGCTGGAGCTCGGACCGGAGACCGCCCTCGAACGCCATGCCAAACGCTCCAACGAAATCGGCTATGAGCGGCTCACCAGCCTCGATCGCACGCTCCGCGCCCGCGCCGACGACGGCATCTTTGTCGTCAGTGCCGTCAACGATGGCGACGGCGCCCGCCAAACGCAATTGGTCGGGCGGTTGAAGGCCTTGGAGGGACTTGGCTTGGCCACCGAAAAGCGCCGCGGCGTGTGGGCACTCGATGTCGAACTAGAAGGCAAGCTCAAGCGCCTCGGCGAGCGGGCCGACAAGATCAAGATGATGCAGCGGGCGCTGACAGAAATCGGCTACGAGCGTGCGCCAGGCACGCTGGCCATTTTCGATCGCGCTAACCGAAAGACTCCGCTCACTGGAAAAATCGTCGGCACCGGTCTGATCGACGAGATTAGTGACCGGACCTGGGTGATCGTCGACGCCACCGACGGCCGCGTCCACTACGTCGAACTTGGTCGTTTGAAGCCGGAAAGTGTGCCGCCGCGCAATGCGATTGTGCGCATCGTGCCGGACCGGCTTGAAGGCCGACCACAGTCGACGCCGCGGCTCGACATCCTGGCGCGCACCGCGTCACCCGAGCAGGCGATCTACAGCGGACCGGTGTGGATCGATCGGATGGTTGCCGACGGCGCAGGCGGCTTGCAGGAGCATCGCGGTTTTGGTCAAGAATTTGCGCAGGCGGTCGAAGCGCGACGCACTTGGCTCGCGCATCAAAATCTCGGACGACGGCGCGCCGATGGCGGCTTCGAAGTGCGACCCGGCGCAGCAGCCGAACTGCGCCGGCGTGAAGTTGGACGCATAGGACGGGACCTCGAAATCGAGACCGGCTTGCGACATGCACCGGCGGCAAACGGAACAGAGGTTCGCGGTGTGCTCAATCGTACCATCGACGTGCCCGAGGGCCGCTACGCGGTTGTGATGCGGGACAGCGCGTTCCATGTGGTGCCCTGGTCAAGAGCGCTCGACCGGTATCGTGGCCGCGAAGTCGCCGGCGTGATGACCGCAAACCAACTGGCAATCGGCGCTGCGCGCGCTCGTCGGGCGCCGGACATTCAACGCTGAGTGGCTGCAATCTTGCAGAGGAGCTTCGCCGGCGACGGTCCACCGATTGAGTGTGCTAGCGTGTTTCGAAATCTTGTGGCGGCCGCCCGCCGGCTGAGGCCGGCGGTCCCGCTCTATCGTGCGGCGGAAGGGCCGCGCGACGGAGCCGCCGCATGGCGGCGTCTCCGCCCGTACGGGTGACGATCGGTCGGCCGGACCATGCCGCCAACGAGACTGTGAGACCATGACGCCAACACCGACCAGCTTCAGGGCTCACCCAAAAGCAGATTCGGCCTGCTTTCCGGTGCGCCCCCAGCCGTGGTGAGGGGCGGCTCCGGAAAGCAGACCGACGACGCCCCGCTCCCTGCCGCACGGTGGCGGCTTGGTCAGCAGGAAGAATGAGCCACGTGGCGAGACAAAATTAGATTTCAAAACGAGTCTTAGCGCATTGAAAAAAAGCAAGAAAACAGGATAAACAACTTGAACAAAACAGGAACATGATGTAGTGTTTTGAGCATCGGAAAGGTGAGAAATCCGGTCGAAATTGTAAAGCGTTTGGAGGCCCGATCATCATGGCACGCAACGACAAACATACACCCGACATCTACGCCACCATCACCGGCAAGATCATTGCCGCCATTGAAGCCAACCCCGGCGACCCGATCATGCCCTGGCAGCGCGGCGGGGTTCTGCCGGTCATCCCGAAGAATGCCTCCACCGGCAACGACTATCGCGGCGTCAACATCCTGTCGCTGTGGGTCACCGCCTTAGAGCACGGCTACCAGAGCGGCCAGTTCGCCACCTACAAACAATGGGCCGCGATCGGCGCACAGGTGCGCAAGGGCGAAGTCGCATCGCCCATCGTGTTCTTCCGCGAATTCGAGCGCACGCGTGAGCCAACGCCGAATGAGATGCCAGCGACACCGAACGCTTCCGCATGGCGCGCGGCTATTGGGTGTTCGCCGCCGAGCAGGTCGACGGCTACGCGCTGCCTGCGCCAGTTGAAGGCGCGCCCATCGATCGTATTGCCGCCGCCGACCGCTACTACGCGGCAACAGCCGCCCGTATCGTTATCGGTGGCACGCGCGCCTGCTACCGGCCCTCGACCGATACCATCCACATGCCGGACGAGGCCCGCTTTCTCGATACCGATGGCCGCTCACGCACCGAGAATTTCTACAGCTGCCTCGGCCATGAAATCACCCACTGGTGCGGCGCGCCACTGAGACTCAATCGCAATCTCTCCGGCCGCTTTGGTGACGACCAGTACGCCGCCGAGGAAGTGATCGCGGAGACCGGCGCAAGTTTTCTCGCCGCCCGCCTTGTCATCGCGCTCGAACCGCACCCCGATCATGCCCGCTACATCGCCCACTGGCTCAGGGTGATGAAAGCCGACAGCCGCGCCATGTTCACGGCAGCCGCCAAGGCGCAGGAAGCCGTCGCCTATCTCGACGGCCTGCAAGTCGCGCCAGCGCGCCGCGCTGCCTGAAATTCTCGAAGGCCTGACCAGTCCAGACCGGCGCGACCCACGCGCCGGAACGGACACTCTTTGCCCAACGCCAAATCTCAAACAGGAGACTGCCATGACCATGCTGCACCACATCCCGCTCGCCGAGTTGAAAGTGTCCAAGCTCAACGTGCGCAAGCACGGCCCCAAGGACATTGCCAGCCTCGCCGCCTCCATTGCCGCCAATGGCGTCTTGCAGCCACTTGTGGTGCGCGCCACCGACGAAGGCTACGAGATCATCGCCGGTCAACGGCGCTTTCTCGCCGCCAAGTCGCTCGACACGACCGATCCCGAAACGCCGGACACTGTGCCGTGCATCGTGCTCGACCGTTGCGATGATGCCGCCGCCGTCGAGGCCTCGCTGGCCGAAAACATCGAGCGCCTGCCCATGGACGAGATGGATCAGCACGAGGCGTTCATGGCGCTGCGCCGGAAAGGGCTTGAGTGCGCCGACATCGCCGCGCATTTCGGCATCACCGAACAAGTCGTCAAACGCCGTCTCGCGCTCGCCAACCTGATCCCCGATATTCGCCGCCTCTACCGGCAGGGCGAAATCGACGCCAAGACGCTGCATATCCTCACGCTCGCCAGCAAGGAACGGCAACGCGCGTGGGTGCAGTTGGTCACCGATCCCGACGCCACGCCGCCGCCGTTCTGGCAATTGAAGGCGTGGTTGCTCGGTGGCTCCGAAATCGCCACCCGCGCCGCCCTGTTCGATGAGGCCGACTATACCGGCGCGATCACCACCGACCTCTTTGGCGAGGATCGCTTTTTCACCGACGCCGACGAGTTCTGGCGCTTGCAGAATGCCGCCATCGTCGCCTTGCAAGAGAAATTCGGCGCCTCCGGCTGGAAAGACGTGCGCGTGGTGCCACCGAGCGAACGCTTCGAGGCTTGGGACCACGAGCCCGCGACCAAGGCGCAGGGCGGCAACGTCGTCATCGACGTGGAGCCCGATGGCACCGTCACCGTCCACAAGGGTATCAAGCGGCGCGGGTCGAAGCCGCGCAACGACCGCTCAACCGCAAGCGAGGGCGAACTGAGGACAGCGAACCCACTGTTATCGCGCGACCAGAACTGAGCGCCCCGCTCGCCAACCTCGTCGATCTTGTGCGCCATAGCGCCGTGCGGCTGGCCGTCGCC
>JABFRJ010000221.1 GCA_013141255.1 Hyphomicrobiaceae bacterium | reverse complement strand
GTCCTCGCGCGGATCGCCGACCATCCGACCAAGCAGATCGCGGAGCTGCTGCCATGGAACTGGAAGGCAGCAAAAGCCGCAGTTACTCAAGCCGCCTGATCGCTCAACCCTGCGGTCCTGGCCGGATGCTTACGTCTCAATTGCGCCATACGATCGAACAGCGACGAGATAGTCTCGATTGCGGCGCAATACTTCCCACGCGAATTGCGGATAGGTCAGTGCTGTCAGGTAGTCGTATGCCCGGAGCGCCGGAGGCCACCGTGGGCCGAAGTCGACTATTGCTGTTGCCATCGTCCACCTTCGAGAAATTTGCTCGAAGGCTCGTCTGAAGCGTGCAACGAGAACCACACGTCGTCCGCCAGCAAAGATGTTGCGTCATGCGTCAACGTTGCCGCGCTAGACGTGCCTGGCGAGGATCGTCTTTCGCAGCACTAGTATACTTGCACATCGCCGCTGTCGCATCTTAAGGTTGTGTTTACTATGAACGTTCGGGCGCTATTTTGAGGAACGGCAAAGTCAGTTGTCTCTTTTCGGACGGGGACAGCGCAATCCATTCTCGCACAGCCTGTTCAGTAGTTGTGACAACGATATTATGCTGGACAAGGCGCAACTGCAGCGTTGTCAGATGGTCCTGCTGAAGGGGGAGTGAAATATCAATACACACGTATGCGTCCAGCCCAATCCTCATCGCTTGATGGGCCAGAAGAGTTATTCCTTCCTTGAGCCACCGACCGCAAATCAGAAGTTGTCGGCGACCTGTAGCCGCGATTGCTTGCGCTAGAACAGTTGTTTGCCACTCGTCTACCTCGGGCTCGAATGGGAACGAGGGATATCCGATGCTTGATGGTGCCTCCGCTCGGATCGTTTTTTCAAGTTTATCTAGTCGATAGCTCGCGCAAAAAATCGGAATCGAAAGCGCCTCGGCGCAACTAATAACGCGCTGAAGGCTGCTACCAGCTGCAATATCACCGCTAATTGGCAGAGCTTCCAGCATTACCACAATTGAGTTTTGCGGATTGAGCATATTGGACCACTTTTGGCTATGATTTGAAAATATAACTCCGCAAGGGCGCGCAACAACTCGCAGGAATTGGTTTGGAAAAACATTTCCGTGCCTTTTTCGCGGAGCCGCAACAACCACGCCACATGCTCTGGGCCTAAGCGCGCCAGGAATACTTTTTCTCCAAATTTGGCGCGTATGTCATATTGCGAAAATCGAACTCCGGAAATATGTGTGGCGTCTTTGATCGGATAATCCGGTCTACGTGGGGTCAAACCGTCTTACAGCTAGATTTGATTAACTCGATTTATGCTCTGCTTTTTCAACAGAATTGCGCCAAATGGCATCAGCTAAACATTCAGCGCTCTCCGCACCGATGCGTGTTGCGCCACCTTCAAAACCTACAAACGTCCTTTTGTAACGCGTTGGATTGCATCGGAAGCGGGCTTGAGTTGTGGCTCTAACGACAACGCTCGACGATAGTCCTCCAACGCCTCTGTGCTTCGGCCGAGTAGTTCATATTCATAGCCGCGATTGTAAAGAGCTATGGCCATCGTAGGACGTTTCTTCAAAGCATCGGTATATTCCGCAATGGCTTTGTCGCGAGCCCCAATCATGCCGTAGGCAATGCCGCGATTAAAATTGAGTGTTGCATCTTCTGGTGACAACAGTATCGCGTCAGAAAAATCGGCTGCGGCCTTTCCAGGCTCACGCGCCATCAACCAAACCGCCCCGCGATTGGAAAGCGCCTTTGCTTTGTTTGGCGCCATGGCCACGGCATAATCACAGTCAGACATAGCCTGAATCATCTCGTATCGAGACGCATGCGCTGCACACCAATCGGATGCATTTTCCACATGCGTGACGTCATGGGGAGGAGCCACAACTGGCTCGGCCGCCAATGCTACTCCGGCCTGCAATACGCCAGCGGCGATTACTGCGGCTAAAACTCTTCCGCAATTCATGGGCTGGGCTCCACAACGTCGTATTAAGAAAGACCTCATAACGCAGCCTTCATTTCAAAAATGAATGCTCATAGGACAAATACATCAGAACCCCATAGTCCGTCTTTTCGGGTTTAAAGGTCACGGGCATCGCCAAACCGAGCACAAGTTGGGCATCGCCCGCGAGATTGAATGCATGACGAATTCCTGGCGAGAGCGTGACCACACGTTCCCGCTCAAGTAATCCCGAAGCCACTTGCTGGTTCCACTCAATGGTCGACTCCAACATTAAGTTGGTTGTCCGGTTCAGTGCGTAAACAACACTGCCGCCTAAATTGTAACTTCTGGGACGATGACCTTCAACATCAACGAACGCGGTGTGACCAGCGTTAAAATGCAATGTCAGACGGTCTGAAACAATTTTACTTAGAGGTAGATTGAATTGATAACCGACGGAGTCGTTCCCCGTACCTTTACCAGCGTCACCGGTTGGTAAAATCAGACTTGCGCGTGGCGCGAATGCCGGTTGGCTGGATGTTTCTTTTAAAGCCTGAAAGCGATAATTGAGAAAAATATCACCAACACCTTGGCTCCGCACACCGTCACCACGAAGCCAAATATATGGCACCGAATACGAGAACTGGTGATTTTCAGTTCTGATCGGCCACTCTTGCGTGAACATATAGTTCCAGTCGCGTCCTTGTCGACGCCAGCTGTTGATATGCTGCACGACACCAGCCTCTTGATTGTAGGCCTCTTCAATAAGGAACGAATTGTCCTGAACACCAGCGGCTGGGCGATTGTCATCACCTGCAGCCAGAGACATCCCCGTTGACGCTAATGTTGCGGCGAATGCTAGGCTTATCGTGTATCTCTTGGACATCCCGTATTCCCCCTCAAATTTAACAACGAATCGGCGACTAAAACGCCGATTCGTTGTTGTTAGTTCTCGACAGTTATGCACGACGACACTGTGAACCACAATCGTCAGTACGCCACACCGGCTTGCATTATTTCAATTTGAAGCGGCCTTGGGCTGCTGTACCAGTTTTGTCCGTCAGCGTGAGGATTGCCGTCGCCCCTGCAGGGACAGCCGCGACCACGCCCTCCATTTTGTTGCCACCAGCAGGTTTAATTTCAACTGGGCCGACGCGCTGGCTTCCTGCCGTAATCAATGCTGACGCCTTCAGCCCATCCGTCATCGCATCCTTTGCCTCATGGTCGCGCAAAAATAGAATGATCTTGCCATCTTTGTTGACCATCTCAACATGGAATTCCCCGACATCCTCCAATGTGCCGCCTTGCAGCGGAACAGGGTGGGAATGCTTATGCTCAGAATTTCCATGTCCTTTTTTGTCTTGAGCTACAACCCACCCAGCCGACGACGTCAGCAAAGATGAGACCAACAGTGCACTAGTGAGCAGACGTAGGCGCATGCGAACTCTCCACAGTTTCTTCGGTTACAACTTCTTCCGGCGTGAGATCACCCTCTCTATGAAACATGCGATAGAGAGCTGGAAGGACAAGCAGCGTGAGCAGCGTTGATGAAACGATGCCACCAATGACAACTGTCGCAAGTGGCCGCTGAACTTCGGCCCCCGCGCCTGTGGCAATTGCCATTGGAACAAAACCAAGGGAAGCAACCAATGCCGTCATCAGCACCGGCCTCAATCGCTTCATAGAACCTTCTGTAATGGCGTCATCAAGTGGCATTCCACCCGCTCTGAGATTGTTGATGAACGATATGATCACCAAGCCGTTGAGCGCCGCGACTCCCGACAAAGCAATGAATCCGACACCAGCGGATATTGACAGCGGGATATCCCGCAGAGCGAGGGCAGCCACGCCGCCGGTTAGTGCGAGTGGAACGCCCGTGAAAACAATGGCCGCATCCTTGGCCGATCCGAGGCTGGTGAAAAGCAAAAGGACGATCAAAGCGAGAGCAATCGGAACAACAATCACTAAACGCTTTGAAGCTGACATCAGTTGCTCGAACTGTCCGCCCCAACCAATCCAGTAGCCCGCAGGCAATTTGACGGCTTTGTCGACGGCCGCCTGAGCATCGGTGACAAAGGAGCCTAGATCCCGGCCACGCACATTCGCGGAGACGACAATACGCCGTTTACCGTTTTCGCGGCTGATCTGATTGGGGCCAGGAGCGAAGCTAATGTCAGCAATCTCGCCCAAAGCGATAAAGCGTGGCATCTTCGATTCAGCCGTGAACAACGCCAGCCGCGCACCACCTGCCGTTCCTTCTTCTTCTGCGGGCGGCAGCGCAATGGGCAGGCGTTTTAAACTCTCGACGTCGACACGCCGTTCCTCCGGCAATCGCACGACGATGCTGAATCGACGGTCGCCTTCAAACAACGCGCCCGCCGTTTTCCCACCGATCGCAATTTCAATGGCTTCTTGAACGGTCGCGATACTTAACCCCATACGTGCGAGCTTTGCCCGATCAGGTGACACCGAGAGGATAGGAAGACCAGTGACCTGTTCAACCCGCACGTCAGCCGCGCCAGGCACGTCGCGCAACACCACCTGAACCCGATTGGCGAGTGCCAACAGTTGATCTAAATCGTCTCCAAATACTTTGACCCCGATATCGGCTCGAACCCCCGCAATCAATTCATTAAATCTCATTTGAATTGGCTGCGTGAACTCATAGTTGTTTCCAGGTAGTTCCTCCGCCGCAAGTTGGAGATCGGCGACAACCTGAGCCTTTGGCTTCTTCGGATTGGGCCATTCCACTCGCGGCTTCAGCATGACAAAGGTATCGGCGACATTCGGCGGCATGGGATCAGTCGCGACTTCCGCAGTTCCGATTTTCCCAAAAACGACGGACACTTCTGGTACCTGCCGCAGACGCGCCTCCAGCAGGCCTTGCATTTCGACGGCCTGGCTCAAACTCGTGCCAGGCACACGCATGGCATGCAGCGCAACATCTCCTTCATCGAGTCTTGGCATGAATTCACTCCCACTCTTTGTCGCCCCTGCCGCACTGCTAACC
>JABFRJ010000470.1 GCA_013141255.1 Hyphomicrobiaceae bacterium | reverse complement strand
GGAAGACCAGTTCAACCAGGCGGTCGACGAATTCGGTCCTGACAGCTTCACGGCGGGCATTGGAGCCGAAGCGATCCGCGATATGATGAAGGCGATGGATTTGCCGCAGATCGCGGCTGATTTGCGTGTTGAAATCTCGGAAGCGACGACGGAACTCAAGCCAAAGAAGCTTGGTAAGCGTCTCAAAGTCATCGAGGCGTTTATTGAAAGCGGCAATCGTCCTGAATGGATGATCCTGACTGTTGTGCCTGTGATCCCGCCAGAGCTGCGCCCGTTGGTGCCGCTCGATGGTGGTCGTTTTGCGACGTCGGATTTGAACGATCTCTATCGCCGCGTGATCAACCGTAACAACCGTCTCAAGCGGTTGATGGAACTGCGTGCTCCCGACATCATCATCCGCAACGAAAAGCGGATGCTGCAAGAGTCTGTTGATGCGCTGTTCGACAACGGTCGTCGTGGCCGCGTCATTACGGGGGCGAACAAGCGTCCGCTGAAGTCACTTGCCGATATGTTGAAGGGTAAGCAGGGTCGGTTCCGTCAGAACTTGCTCGGCAAGCGCGTCGACTATTCAGGCCGTTCGGTGATCGTGGTTGGTCCGGAACTGCGCTTGCATCAATGTGGTTTGCCGAAAAAAATGGCGTTGGAATTGTTCAAGCCATTTATTTACTCACGTCTCCAGGCGTTGGGGCAGGCCGCAACGGTCAAGCAGGCGAAGAAGCTGGTTGAGAAGGAAAAGCCGGAAGTTTGGGATGTTCTTGATGAGGTCATCCGCGAGCATCCCGTGATGCTCAACCGCGCGCCGACGCTTCACCGTTTGGGCATTCAAGCGTTCGAGCCAGTGTTGATTGAAGGTAAGGCGATCCAGCTGCATCCGCTGGTTTGCGCGGCGTTTAACGCTGACTTCGACGGCGACCAGATGGCCGTGCACGTTCCGCTGTCACTGGAAGCGCAGATCGAAGCGCGCGTCTTGATGATGTCGACCAACAACATTCTGCATCCGGCCAACGGTCAGCCGGTTATCGTGCCGAGCCAGGATATTGTTCTGGGGCTCTACTATGTCACGCTGATGCGCGACAAAGAGCCGGGGGAAGGCATGATGTTTGGCAGCATGTCGGAAGTCGAGCATGCGCTCGCTTCGGGCGCTGTGTCGCTGCATGCGAAAATCAAAGGTCGCTTTATTGGTGTTGACGCGGAAGGCAAAGAGTCGATCCAGGTGTATGAGACAACGCCGGGACGCTTGATCCTTGGGCAGCAGTTGCCGAAGGTGGCGGGGGTGACGTTCGCGTTCGTCAATCAACTGCTGACGAAGAAAGCAATCTCCGGCCTGATCGATAGCGTTTATCGGACGTGCGGTCAGAAGGAGACAGTGATCTTCTGCGACCGCATCATGGGCCTCGGTTTCTACCATGCGTTTAAGGCGGGCATTTCGTTCGGTAAGGACGACATGTTGATCCCTGAAACCAAGCCGAAGATGGTGGCTGAGACGACGGAGCTCGTGCGCGAGTTCGAACAGCAGTACAATGATGGCCTGATCACCCAACTTGAGAAGTACAACAAGGTGGTGGATGCGTGGTCGCGTTGCACGGACAAAATCGCCAAGGAAATGATGGATCGTATTTCGGCGGTTCACATCGATAAGGCGACCGGTCGCACGAAGCCGATTAATTCGGTTTACATGATGGCTCACTCCGGTGCGCGTGGTTCGGAAAAGCAGATGCGTCAGCTCGGCGCTATGCGTGGTCTGATGACGAAGCCGTCAGGTGAAATCATTGAGACGCCGATTTTGTCGAACTTCAAGGAAGGCCTATCGGTTCTTGAATACTTCAACTCGACCCACGGTGCGCGTAAAGGCTTGGCCGATACAGCGCTCAAGACTGCGAACTCGGGGTATCTGACGCGTCGTCTTGTGGACGTGGCGCAGGACTGCATCATCAACATCGAAGACTGTGGGACTGATGCTGGCATCAACGTGCAAGCGGTGGTCGATGCTGGTCAGGTGATCGTCAAACTTGGAGATCGTGTGCTTGGCCGCACGGCGCAGGAAGACATCATCGATCCGGTCTCGAAAGTAGTTCTCATTCCACGCGGCAATCTCATTGAAGAGAAAGACGCGGCGGCCATGGAAACCGCACAAGTGCAGGAAGTGCGCATTCGCTCGGTTCTGACCTGCGAAGCAACCAACGGCGTTTGCGGCAAATGCTATGGCCGCGATCTCGCGCGCGGTACACCTGTCAACATCGGTGAGGCGGTCGGCGTTATTGCTGCGCAATCCATCGGTGAACCTGGCACGCAGCTGACCATGCGTACGTTCCACATCGGCGGTATTGCGCAGACGGTGGACGTGTCGTTCATGGAAAGCAATTTCAACGGCATCGTTAAACTTCGTAATCGCAACATGTCCAAAAACAGCCAGGGGCATCTGATTGCTATTGGTCGCAATATGGCGGTGACGATTGTCGATAAGGCTGGCAAGGAATTGGCCGTGCAAAAGGTGCCCTATGGTGCGCGGCTGCACGTTGATGAAAACGATGAAGTGAAGCGCGGTCAGCGTCTGGCGCAATGGGATCCCTACACGCGTCCGATTTTGACCGAAGTTGACGGCGTGGTTGAATTCGAAGATCTCGTCGAAGGCATCTCGATCCGCGAAGTCAGTGACGAAGTCAAAGGTACGACCAACCGCGTGATCGTTGACTGGCGTGCGACACCGCGTGGCTCGGATCTGAAGCCGGCGTTGCTGGTGAAGGACGGTAAGGGTGGCAAAACCATTCGTGTGGCGCGTGGTGTTGATGCGCGCTATCTGCTGTCGGTTGATGCCGTGCTGTCTATTGAACCGGGCATGAAGGTGAAGGCTGGTGACGTGCTTGCACGTGTTCCGACCGCATCTGCAAAGACTGGTGACATTACCGGTGGTCTGCCGCGCGTGGCGGAATTGTTCGAAGCGCGTCGTCCCAAAGATCATGCGATCATCGCGGAAGTCTCGGGCACGATTGAATTCGGCAAGGACTACAAAAACAAGCAGCGCATCAACATCAAACCTGATGATGAGACGCAGCAGACGGTTGAACTGCTGGTGCCGCGTGGTCGTGGTCTGGCCGTACAGCATGGCGACCGCGTTGAAAAAGGCGACTTCGTTGTGGACGGGCATCCCGCGCCGCACGACATCCTGGCCGTTAAGGGCGTGGAAGAACTGGCCAACTATCTGATCAACGAAATCCAGGACGTTTATCGTCTGCAGGGCGTGACCATCAACGACAAGCACATCGAAGTGATTGTGCGTCAGATGTTGCAGAAGATGGAAGTCGAGGATGTCGGTGAGACCGATTACCTCAAGGGCGAGCACATCGACCGGTTGGACTTCGCGGAGAAGAACGCATCGTACGAGCGCAGTGGTAAGCGTCCGGCGACGGGCAAGCCTGTGTTGCTCGGCATCACCAAAGCCTCGTTGCAGACCAAGTCGTTTATCTCGGCCGCATCGTTCCAGGAAACCACGCGTGTTCTCACCGAAGCTGCAGTCAACGGCAAGGTTGATACGCTTGAGGGTCTGAAAGAGAACGTGATTGTCGGTCGTCTTATTCCGGCGGGCACGGGTGGCACGTTGCGTCGTCTGCGTAAGGAAGCGCAGAAGCGTGACGATCTCATCGCCAAGGAAAACGCCAAGGTGGATGCTGAGCGCGCGCTCAATTCACCAGGCGGTGGGGATGCGGGCGCGGCGTCGCGCCGTCGTCGTCGTCCAGAGTCGAGTGTTGATGTGACCGTCGAGTAAGCTCGACGTCAGATCCAAAACAAAAAGACCGACTCCGCGAGGGGCCGGTTTTTTGTTGTGGTGATGTGGGAGACTGAGTTGATTGACGCTTCGTTCTGAACAGGTTCATCTCACCGCTTGTGCGGCTTGGCGACGACCTGCCAACCGTCTTCATAAATTATTCTGCCTGGATCTTTTGTTTTAATAAATTCAATGCGGTAGCCGAAATCTTCTAGGATTGTTTTTATCGACCATATGCGTTTCAGCGGTTCTTTCGCGCCCGATTTGAACCAGCTTATCGCCCGTTCGTTTCCTTCCTCACGTAGAACCTTGGGCGACTTTAGATGCATTTTGAGCCAACCTAGATTTTTCTGAAGCTCTTGGACTGCATCGTCGGGAGTGTCCGGTCGATCACGGAGTTCGAAAGCAAGTTGGAAGATACCCAGTTTGCTGGGTGTCCCCAAATTCGGTATTTGACCTTGGAATCTTAGATACATTCAGCGGCCTCGATTTGAGCTCAAGACGCTGGGCACAGTTGAACCAGTATAAAATATTTATTTTCAGCAAATACGAGGCCGCAACGGCCAGCGCTACTTTGCTACCGCCTGCGAGTTCATTCCGACGTCTTGGTTTCGGCTGGAGGAGGCGCTGTGGGCGTGGGTGGCGTTGCTGCCGCCGCTGTTGCTGTTGGCGCTGCAGCTGCGGTTTTCTTTGGTTGAGGTTTCTTCAGTTTTGCCTTGGCGATTGGCTTTGCTGGTTCGTCGCTGCTGCCTGAGCCGAACAGGGACGCTAATGGCGCATTGGGGCTGACGCCGCCGTTGTAGGCCTGCAGCACTTTCACTTTGGTGCCGACTTTGGCGATGGTAGCGAGATGCACAACGTGCTCGTTCATTAAGCGGAAGCAGCCGGACGAATTGGCGCGACCGACGGAGCGGTCGTTGTTGGTGCCGTGAATGCGATAGATCGTGTTGCCGAGATAGAGTGCGCGCGCGCCTTGGGGATTTTTGAGGCCTCCCGTCACCGTGATTGGCAGCCCCGGCACACGCTTGTGCATCTCGGGCGGTGGCGTCCATGATGGCCACGCGGCAATGCGGCTGATGCGCTCCGAACCGGACCACGTGAAGCCGTCGCGGCCGACCGAGATCGGATATTGATACGCCTTCTTGCCGGGAAGGACGTAGTAGAGTTTGTGAGCCTGGGTATCGACGATGAT
>JABFRJ010000368.1 GCA_013141255.1 Hyphomicrobiaceae bacterium | reverse complement strand
CCGGTTGATGTGCAGCCCTTCGATCAGCACCGCAAAATGTACTGCGGCGGCACCATTGTTGCCGGCACGAGCTGGTGCGAAACCCATCTGCGCCGCTACGCCGTGCCGATTCACGTTGCCAAAGCCAATGCTGCCCCTTCGTGGCGGAACAATCCCGCTGGTGGAAATGGCGTGTTCGGAACCGGAAGGGAAAAGATGAAAGCCTACTAACGAATGACGGGGCGGCTGTGCCCAACAGCCACCCCGTGGAATGATGACCAGCAATCTAGAGGTGCTGACCATGACGATGATTTTAGACGCCGCGAGTCCTGTTCGCAACACGCAAGCGAAACTTTCGACAGAAATCATAAAAGCAATCGCCGTGCTCTACCACGCCCATTTCACCGACCGACGCATAGCAGACGAGCTGCGCATCCCGCTCTCCCAGGTCGAAGAATTCCGCCTCGCCCGTTTCCTCAACCCGAAGTGACCGCCGATGAGCATCCGACTTATGTCTGTCGTTTGGGAGGTGCCGTTTCCAACGGCTACCCAAATGCTCATCTGCCTTAAGTTGGCAGACTACGCTAACGACCATGGTGGAAGCATCTTCCCAGCCAATAGCACGCTTGCCGACAAGGCGCGCTGCTCTGAGAGCACCGTGAAGGTAACCATCAAGGCTCTTCGCGCCTGTGGCCTCCTGTACCTCGTCAGGGCTGGCGGCAACGGCCCTCGTGACACGAACGAATGGATGCTCAACGTCCCCATGCTCAAGGCGCTGGCGGATGGAACAGCAACCATGTCTGGTTGCTCTGACACGCTCGAAATCGACGGCTTCGAAGGCGAAGTTTCAAACGTTCAAGACTACGAAAATAAGGGGTCAGAAAAGGGGTCGAAAACTGACCCCTTAAGTGGCGTAAGGGGTCAGTCTGGCGAGCTAAGGGGTCAGCCCACTGGCGCTAAGGGGTCAGCCGGCAAACCCCAATCCACCAATAACCATCACTTAGACTCATCAGGCGCGCCCAAGCGCGCGAGCGATAAGGGCGCTCGCGCTCCGGGCGCTCAAGCAAACCCTCGGCCGAGCCAGATGATTGCGAAAGCCGATTGCCCGAGCGAGTACGAGGCATGGCTTGAGCACTACCGCAAGTACGGCACCAAGGGGCAGGTGAAGTTTTTCGAGGACCACGGGCAAGTTCTAGCGCCAACGATGTGGCCTCCAGGTCATGAAGGTAAGCGCGGTAAAATGGCCGCGGCGGGAGCAGACTGATGACACGCCAAGCGCTCACAAAGTCGGTTCGCTTCGAGGTGTTCAAGCGGGATTCGTTTCGCTGCCAATACTGCGGATCTGAAGCACCGTCAGCTGTGCTTCACGTCGATCACATCGAAGCGGTAGCCAACGGCGGCACGAACGACATCACCAATCTGATTACAGCTTGCTCTGCGTGCAATCTCGGCAAGAGCGATAAGCCGTTGAGCGAAAACACTGCCGTTGAGAAGTCTCGCAATCAAATGGAAGAATTGCAGGAGCGCCGCGAACAGCTCCAACTGATGATGGAATGGCGCAAGGGCCTACGGTCAGTCGGTGACGATACTTTGGATGGGTTGGTATCGTATTGGAAGAACCGTGCCCATGGCTTCAATGTGACGTTGAGCGGTCAGCAGGTATTGGAAAAGCTTCTAAGAAAATACACGATAGATGAAATATGCGTGGCGATGGATGCTGCGGCTGTTGGGTATCTGAAGTTTGACGAAAAGGACAAGCCGACGTGGGAGTCGGTTGGTTTGGCGTTCGCAAAGATCGGCGGCGTTTGCAGAGTCAACAAGGCGTCTAAGGACAACCCCGATGTTCCCAGGCTGCTCTACATTCGCGGCATTTTGCGCAACCGCATCCCCGGTTACTTCAGCCCACACCAAGCAATGGACTGGCTGAAGGCCGCGCGAAGCTGGGATGTGTCCATCGAAGACCTTGCCGATATCGCTAGGCGTATCAAGAACTGGTCTCAATTCACGGCTGCCATTCGTGAGGCAATCGACATCGCCAAGAAGGACGCAGCATGACTCTGCGCGAGGAAATCATCGGAGACTGCCGTCTGATCCTGGGGGATTGCAGAGAAGTCTTGCCGACGTTGGGCAAGGTCGATGCAGTGGTGACTGATCCGCCTTATGGGATTGGCGCAGCTAATGGCGCAGCAGTCGGCGGCACTGACGCATCAGGTCGGTATAAACGCAGGCCACGCAAATATGACGGCACTTGGGACGACGCTAGGCCGGACGATAGAGTTTTGACTGCTATTGTAAACGCAGCGGATCGTCATATCGTTTGGGGCGGGCAGTATTTTGCTGATGTTCTTCCAGCCGGTGGCCGGTGGCTGTTTTGGGATAAGCTCAACAGTATGCCGAGCTATTCTGACGGCGAGATGGCCTGGACGACCGTGTCTGGCGTGTCAGTCAAAAAGTTCACACAGTGCGCTAGCGGGCTAGCGGCAAACCGCGACGGCAGAGAACACCCGACACAGAAGCCATTGGCGCTGATGAAATGGTGCCTAGAGTTTTTGCCCGATGCGGAAACGGTACTCGACCCTTTCATGGGTTCCGGCACGACTGGCGTTGCTTGTGTAAAGCTTGGCCGCAAGTTCATCGGGATTGAGATCGACGAATCTTACTTCGCGATTGCGTGTCGAAGAATAGAGCAGGCGTACAGCCAGCCTGACTTATTTATCGACAGGCCGAAGCGCGATACCGTTGCCGAAACCCCTTTGCTCCCAGGTATGTAAGCGATGACAATTTGCACAAAGCAAGTGCAGGTTTCCGTGATTGGCCGACCAATCCTTGAAGCGTCGGCTCCATGTAAAGCCAGCTGATGGAGGCTGCAGAATGACCCTACGCGAGCAACTAGAACTCGCCTCAGAGATGGCAAAGCGCGGTGAACTCCGCTCGAAGATCGTCCGTGAAACCGGTCTCAGTGCCGATCAAGTTGATGAGATCAAAAAGCGAGTGAGGCCATGATCAGAGCACTAGCAATTCTACTGGCCCTAACTGTCTCTGCTCATGCAGAAGTTGAAACGCCAGTCTGGCCAGGAACACCGAAGTTCGAACCTCTCAAGGATGCACCAAAGCGCAAGCCTCAGGTGCGCGGATGGATCAAGCATGCTCCGCCCAAGGTCATCATCAAGCGTGACATTGTGAGCCGGCCGGAGCGCATCGACGATACCGTACACTGCAAGCCGCCTCTTCAAGCCGTAGGCGATCAAGCTCTATCCGAAGACACCGCCAGGACTGCGGCAGAAAAGCACTGGATGGCAAACGTCCGTTGGCGCGACGGCGAGAAGTACATGGACTTCAAAAACTCAAAGGTCATCCACATCGAGTGCTCGCGTTCGTCCGTCCCACCTACCAACGGTATCGTTGGGCAAGTTCTCCCGAGCGAGCACCGCTGCGAGATCGTTGCCCGTCCGTGCCGACCTGGCTTGGAGAAGTGATCATGTCAGGATTTCGCACCGCGATCAAAAACGTCCGCTTGAAATCAGACCCTGACGGAAGGGTGCATCTGGTCCGCGTTCACAAGATCGACGCCAGCAAGCGAAAGCGTGTGCATGTCCAGGCCAAACGCGAAGCCGACAAGTGGAAGGACAAGAGCAAATGAGCATGACGGCAAACGACGCGAAGAACCTCGCCATCAACATCATCTCGCAGCTTCGATCGTTCCTGCTCCTGTTCGCGTCGTTCGGAATTGCGCTCCTGCTTGCTGGGTGGATCGCGCCTCGCTTCGGCGTCACCTTCATCCGCCTGCCATCGGCAGAGCCTCAATCGCTGGTCTATGCTGCCGGTATCGTGTGGCTGCTCAAATGAGAACCAAGCCATACAAGGACATCCGCAAGGCCCGCTGCACCCGCTGTAAAGCGCCGGCTGTCGCTGAGTGGGAAACCTGCGCTCTTGGCAATCGTCGCGTTGCTCTATGCGGCATCTGCGACGCTCAGCTTAACCGCGTTGCACTTCGCTTCGTAATCGGCGCTGAGCGGGCAAACAAATTCTGCGACCGGTACGAGCGGAGGAAGTGGTCATGAGCGAAGCATCGATTTACCTAATCTGCGCTGGCGTTGCGATCATCACCGTCGCGTCCGTCGTGCTGTTTTTCTGAGGTGCCCATGAACGTCTATCGGACATCGCCTGCCAAAGAACGCAAGGCAGCGGCAGAGCTTCGCCGTGCACACATCCGCGCCTATCTGCCTCAAGAAGACGGCCAGACGAGCACTAGGCGCCGTTTTCGCCGCATCGTGGCACCTGGCTACATCTTCGCAGACGCCAAGCCCCTAGAGGCTACCTACGTCCGCGAGCGCATCGGGCAAATCCAGCGCTCTGATCTGACGACGCTCTACAGCCAGCGCCGATCGGTGAAGCCAGCCCCGCCGCGTCCGTTCAAGGCAGGCGACCACGTCACCATCAAACTCGGCACTGGTCCAATCGCCGGCACCATCATCAAAGTGCAGTCAGAACGTCGCGTGCTTGTCGATGCAGGAGCAAAAACTCTGACCGTCAGCGTGAAGCGGCTTGAGCTTCGTGATTCTACCGCAACAGCAAATCGGTAAATTCCCGCAAGCAGTAGACATCTAGCCGCAAATCAGATTTACGGGATCACGGACGACCATCGATTGTGACTGCCCCAAGCGTGCCTGTTAGGCGTCATCTTGTGGGGTGTGTTCCGGATGGCCCAGGATCGGCTTTAGGCCGTTTTCCACCAATCCAGCATTGCGCCTAGCGCACATCAGATCCCGTCGACCTTTGAAAGATCGGCCCGGTCCGTTACCGACCGCGACCAAACACGCTTCACTAAGGCGACGGGTACTCACTGGCCCCTTCAGGCACTGTACTATTTGCCCGCGTCGTTGGGCGGAATTTTGGCCCACACCCAAACCGGGGATGAACACCATGCGCCGTGCCGCAATCAAAACTCTCGGGCTGGTCGCGCTTGCCGCTGCCGCCGTTGCTT
>JABFRJ010000393.1 GCA_013141255.1 Hyphomicrobiaceae bacterium | reverse complement strand
GCGCTTGGGCGGGCGTTGATGGCGCGGCCGAAACTGCTGTTATTGGACGAACCGTCGATGGGGCTGGCACCCATTATAGTTGCTCAAATTTTCAATATTGTCCGTGACTTACCGTCGATGGGCACCACGGTCTTCCTGGTCGAACAGAATGCGCAGGCGGCGCTCGGCATTGCCGACAGAGGGTATGTCATTGAGACCGGCAGAATTGGATTTTCTGGGTCAGGTCGGGACTTGTTGGCGGACGATAGGGTGCTGCAGGCATATCTCGGCGTCTAATACACTTCAATTCTGGCTGCTCTATTTCTGCTCCGGGCGACTAATTTGGCCGCATTGCGGACCATTGTCGGCCTTGGAACGGGCACGTCCGTTCTCTATAGTCAGTGGTGATCAGGCTTGGTCGGCTGTTCAGTAATTTGCTTTGAAATTCGGACTGTGCCCAATGGCGGCGCATCCGCAGGGCCGACTGATCCGAAGTTGTCTGGCGCGTGGCATCGCGCTGTCGGGGGCGTTTTTGCTGTTCGTCTTTGGGCGGCGGCAGGCGATTGTAGAGTGGGAAAGCGTATGAAATGTAATCCGTTGCATTGGTTGTGGGGGCTCATTCCGCTCGCCCTGTTGGCGTGGTTCGCGACACAGTTGGAACACGCTCGAATTGAAAATGATTTAGGGCAGCGCGTGCAAGAACAGCTTGCGGGCTCTGGTCTTAAATGGTCCCGTTCGGCGTTCTCAGCACGCGACGGCGCTATTACTGGTCAAGCACTGGATGATGCGGATCCGGGCCGTGCTGTTGATATTGCACGTAGCGTGTGGGGGGTGCGTGTTGTCGAAAATAAAGCAACACTGCTCGACAAGGTCGATACCTATACTTGGGGTGTGGTCCGTGCAGGTAACCGCGTCCGCTTGACCGGATATGTGCCAAGCGATGCTACACGCGCCACTATTGTCGCGAGTGCCAAAACAAACTTTGCAGGCGCTGAAGTCGTTGATGAAATGAAATTGGCGCGTGGAGCGCCACAGCTCGACACCTGGATGAGCGGCGTCAATTTCGGGATGCGCCAAGTTGCCGGTCTCAAAGCTGGTGATGCGAAGCTTGATGCGTTGGCGCTTTCGGTGGGCGGCGAGGCAGCTACAGTGCCGACGTATCGTTCTGTCAAATCTGCGTTGGCTAAGGAATTGCCGCGTGGACTAAAACTTTCCGATGATCGGGTGACGGCGCCTATTGTGCGTCCGTATGTGTGGTCGGCATTGTCGCAATCCGGTCAGGTATCGCTGAGCGGATTTGTGCCAAGCGAGCGGGCGCGTGACGAGATTTTGGGTGCTGCCAAGGCCGCTTTTCCTCGTGCGACTGTCACTGATCGGATGGAGCCTGGGGACGGGGCCGTACAAGGGCATGTGTTGGCAGCCACGGAGAGCTTGAAGGTGCTCGCCCAACTCGAGAGCGGCAATGCGGACATCAGAGATGCAACAGTTGCCTTGGCAGGCATGGCATCAAGCGAGCAAGTGGCTAACGGTGTGAAATCGAGTGTCCGTGCCGGGACACCCAAGACGTTTGCAGTGACAGATGCGGTTCGTTTTCGTGATGCCGGACCGAAGCCTGTGAGCCCCTTCACGACTGCGATCGCAGTTGATGGTGACGTCGTTTTGCTGACGGGTTATGCGCCAAGTGATGCTGCGAAAGCAGCTCTGGCACAATCGGTTATTGCGCGGTTTCCAGGGCGACGTATCGATAATCGTCTCGAAGTCGCTGCAGGCGCGCCGGATGGTTGGCAGCGTTGTATTGATGCTGGGCTTGGCGGTGTTGCGCGGGTGGGCGGTGGTCGTTTGGCGATGTCGGATCGCCGCATGGACGTGAGTGGGGCAACGGATGACGAAGCGTTAGCGGCGGCTATTTCCGGCGACGTTCGAGGTGCCTCCAGCACTGTTTGCGACGCGACTGTCCGTATTGATCTCCGTGCTGAAGCGATACCTGATTTGGTTTGGCGTGCGGTATATTCCGGCAACGATGTTGTTCTTGACGGTGATGTTCCGAGTGCTGCAGCGAAGGATAGTTTGCTGCAGTCGGCCCGGCGCTTGTTTGTCGGGCGTCAAGTTGCCGACCGTATGCGCGTTGTCGAGACGCGCACTCGACTTTGGCAAGCGGTTGCGGAACAAGGTTTAACGTCGCTTGCGGAATTGCGGAAAGGCGAAGTTGCGCTCAATCGTGGAGTGCTGTCGGTTAGCGGCGAGGCTGGGTCACAGTCCGTTGTTGGAGGAGTGCAGGCGCGGTTTGCACGTGAAATTGCCAAGGGTTATACGGGGCGTTCGCTGATTACGGTTGCTGCTGCGCAGCCGATACCAGTACCTGTTGCGCCACCTGTGGCGGTTGTGCCGTCTGCTCCAGCTTCGGTTCCTGCGCCACGAGTGCAGCCCGTGATGCCGCCACCAGCGCCGGTCGTTGATCTTGTGGCAAAACGCTGCGAGGACAGTTTGAGGTCGGCGGCACGAGAAGGAACGATCCGATTTGAACGTGCAAGTGCGACGTTGGCACGCGATAGCACGCTGACATTAGAGAAGTTGGGGCAAGCCGCGAAAGCCTGCCCAAAGGTTCGTATCGAAATTGAGGGACACACCGATAACGAGGGGACGCCTGAGCGCAACGAGCGTCTTTCTGATCGCCGTGCCCAGGCAGTGGTCGATTTTCTGGCGCGTGCTGGAGTTGAGCCGCAGAAATTATTTGCGGTTGGCTATGGGGAAACACGGCCACTTGTGCCGAACGATAGTGCTGTCAATCGGGCCAAGAACCGGCGCATTGAGTTCACTGTTAAAGCCGACTAAGGACGCGCGTGCGGCGAGGGAAACTCGACCGTTTGCGCGAGGGGAGTGGTGGTATGGATTATCTGTTGTTCAAGCTTTGGTATTGGGTGCTTGCTGCTCTCGTGATCGGATTTATCACGGGCTGGCTTGCGTGCACGCCGTCGGACGAAGAGAGATGAGAGTGGCCTTTGCGTGTTTGCGCAATTGTGGCGTCGAGTTCGACGTGCGTCGTTTGTGCGTTGTGACCGGCTCGAACATTGGCAACGGGCACCGAATTGAAGAGTTTGTGGAGTCGCTGATATGACGGCCTTCTTTCTGCAGATGCTGCTTTTGATGAGCATCGCCTTCTTTATCGGTGCTGCATTGGCATGCTTGCTGCGCCGGACGTTGGCGCAAGATCGAATAGATCAGCCACTTCCTGTTGAAACGCGCGTGGCTCCATCGCCTGCGCGTCCGGTCGATCCACTACCTGAGTATGCGCAGCGTGCGGCTCCCAAACCAGCGCCCGTAATGCCCGCACCCACTGCGCCTGCGGTTGGGGGGAGTCGTTTTGATGATGCGCTTGCAGGCAAAGGTGCAGCTCCGGTGGTGCAGCGTCCCGCTCCAGCGCCTCCGGTTACTCAGCCCGTGCCGCAAGTTGTGAAGCCAGTTGCTCCGCCGCCGCCAGTTGTCGCGCCAGTTGCGCCGTCGGCCGCAGTCGCTCCTGCTCCTGTTCAACCGACGACGGTGGCGCCTGTGTCGCAACCAATCGTCGTTGCATCGCCGCCATCCGCGCCCGTGGTGCCGCCTAAGCCCGCAGTGCCTGCTGCAGAAACGATTGCGGCCGCTGCGGCTGTTGCTGCAGCAGCCGCCGCCGCTCAAATCGCGGCGCGTGCTGCGCAAGCGAAGGTGGTTCCAGCAGCCGCTATTCCTGTCCCACAGGCGACTCCGGCTAAAGTGGTTACGCCTGTTGCCGCGCCAATTTCTGTTCCAACTGTCGATGTTGCGACGCCTACAACTCCGGCTACTGTTGCGGTACGCGACGATCTGAAATTGATCCGATCAATCGACGCAAGCATTGAAGGGCAGATTAACAAACTTGGCTTTTCGACGTACAGGCAGTTGGCGCAGTGGAAACGCAGTGACGTTTTGAGTGTCAATCAAGCGTTGGGGTTTAAAGGCCGGGTTGAGCAAGAAAATTGGATTGAGCAGGCACAGGTTCTGGCGTCCGGTGGTGAAACGGAGTATTCGCGCCGTGTGAAAAATGGTGAGCGGATAGCTCCGATCACAAGCACGATTGGTTCTGGGCCGCAATTGGCGATTGCGCCTATCGTTCGTCCCGCGGCGACAGTTGTGCCGCCCGTTGTTGCGGCTGTCATGGCGGCTGCCGCTGCAAAGGCGCAACCGTCGGTCGCGCCGACGGAGACGGTTAAGTCGCCAATTGTCGCCTCTGCTCCGGTCGCTCAATCGGCAACGACTACTGCTGCGGCGGCTGCTGCCGCTTCGGCCGCGGCGCACGCTGCCGCTGCGGCCGCAGCACGGAATGCTGCGGCATTGGCTCATGCCTCGACCAAAGTTGTTGTAACTGAGGTTGTTGCCAAGCCCATGGCGGAGCCATTGACTCACCCGCATGTCGAAGAACGCGCTGCGTTTGCGCGTTCAACAACTGCAGTCGTTACGCCAACGCCGCCGGCAACGCATTCTCGGATTGCTGATGCTGTGCCGTCGGCTGCGCCGTCGGCAGTTGCCGCTGTTGCTACATCGATCCGTCCGGGGGCTGCGCCTGAACGCGATGATCTGCAACGTATCAATGGCATCAATGCTGAAATTGAGCGGGCGCTGGCCGCGCAAAATGTGACGCGTTACACGCACATTTCGGGGTGGGCATCGGGTGATGTCGAGCGCTTTGATCGATTGCTTGGTTCGCAGGGGCGGATTGCGCGTGAGAACTGGGTTGAGCAAGCGCAGATTTTGGCCAAGGGTGGCGATACGGCGCATAGTCGTGATTATGATCGTCAGCGTGGAGATAGCTCGGCGCGACCAGTCAATCTTGCCGCTGCCATCCGAGCCAATACCGGCCAAAAGTCTGATGTTGGCGGTCTCAGATCGGTTCGGTCTGAGATCTATCGCAGCGGTGGCAATGAGACGACTGCTGCAGCCGCTGCGGCGGCGGCTTCTGTGGGTAGCGCGAAGGT
>JABFRJ010000129.1 GCA_013141255.1 Hyphomicrobiaceae bacterium | reverse complement strand
CCAGTATATCGCTGAGGATGGTGCAGTCGAAGTTACCGCTGTTGTCGCGGAAATCGCCGGCAGAAAATGAGACCTCGGGGAAGCGTAGTCGTGCAGCCCTTATATTCTCGATTGAAATATCGTTTCCTGCACGTCGACCATTGAAAGTTACAGGAAAATTTCCAATGAGTTCGCCTGTTGCGCAGCCGATTTCCAAAACGTCGTGGACACAGAAATCGGCGGGTATCAGGGCATGTAAATTTGGGATTTTGAATTCCTTGGTTTCAATCACGATCTGCGAATGTGCGAGGCTACCCGTGACGCGCCGTGCAGCATAGTCTTCATGGTTGTCGTAAAGCTTGGCAAAGTTTACACCAGAGGAGTTAGTCTCAATCTTGGCCATGTAAATTTTCCACTGGTACTGCGTTGGAGCAGCATGCGAGAAGGTCAAATAAAATTCTGGCGGAACTATCGTGTAATCGCTGTCAGTTGTTGTGCCGTAGCAAGCGCTCTAGCAGCACCTCGACCAAATCGCATGACAGCCCATACCCCTCGCAAAAAGCCCAAGCCGTAGCCAACATGCGCCGCAACGAACGCGGCAAATGCCTGTGTCAGAAAACTCGGTGAAAGGCGCCCTACACGCAGTGACGCAGCAGCTGCCAGCCCGAAATAGCCTGCTAAGATGCCAACTGGAACAATCACTAAGCCGGGCTCGCGCAGAGCACCCAACAGAGCAAGACACCAAATCGACAGCATTGCCGATGGTGCAAATTGCCTGAGACTGATGAGGGAGCCGGCCTTGAGATTTGAAATCGGTTTGTACGCTCCATACTGAAAACACATGTTGTAGAGCTGCTGTTTTGTTGAGCGTGAAGTGTAGGTTAAGCGCAAATGGGGGAGTAATAGCAGGCGCTTGTTTGCTGCGCGTGCACGAGCATTAAATTCGTCGTCCTGTCCGCGTATCAACTCTTCATCGAATAATCCAATTGCGTCGATGACATCACGCCGCATCATTCCAGCGCCAATAGTGTCAACGAACGCGGGGGCTTGCAGCCCTGTGCGGAATTTACTCGGCCCAAAGCCAAGCGCGCTGTTCATGACGCACCATACAACTAAGGCCTCATCGCTTTGGCCGCTCGGGACGGTTTCAATAATCCCTCCAACGATGTCAGCGCGCCCAGCTTCTAATGCGGCAATGCAATCAGCCAAATGATTGGGCATCAAACGCGCATGTGCGCTCATGATCATGAGATACCGACCGCGACCGGCCTTGATGCCGAGATTGAAGGCGTGAGCGGCAAAACCTCCTGGATTGGGCAGTAAGCGGATGCGCGGATCGCGCTCGGCAAGTTCTTCCACTAAGGCTCGGGTATTATCCGTGCTGTTACCGTCAGCAACAATCACTTCGATTTCACCGAGAACATCTTTACTCGTGAGTATTGATTGTAAAGTCGTCGGGATATGAGGTGCTTCATTGCGCGTCGGAATAATTACTGTGACCGCAATTTGAGGATGTGAACTACGCATCGCAATCACCAATATTCCACACAAGTCCGCCCCCGACCGAAGGCCACGTTATGCGACCGGAACTCTCAAGTCTCAGGTCTGCCCCGGGGGGCGATGCGGTCTTAGTCACTGCTGTATCCAAAAGCGCGAGAAACAAACTAGCCACCACACACTCATAGCGTGCGTGATGTGAGAATTCAATACCTAAAGTTGTTTATGTTTAAAGCCAACAACCTAAGATGGCGGTCGGTCGAGGTGCGGTTGCTGCGTAGGTTGGGGAGGGGACAACAATGGTGAGGGTGCCGAACAGAAAGAATGTCCAACAGGCCAGACACCAGTGTTGCGCCCGAACGATAACGCCGACACGAGGTGTCCGCTAAATGAGCCGACGTCGAACCAAAAGTAAAATCGGTTCAAAGCGATCAGCCGCTCAAATCAATTTTTCGTATTTCGCGATCAAAGCTTGGGCATCAGCCAGTAATTTCTCGCCATCAAATCCTTTACTTTTGGCGTCTGTCAGCCAAGTCGCAACCACAGGCTTGCTTGCCTCGATCCACCGCTGCTTCTCGCCCTCAGCCAGCATCGTGATGGAATTGCCGCGCTTCTCAACCATGTCGCGCACAGGCACACCAGCCGTATCCCAAGCAGTCCCCGCAAGCTTCGCGCCTTCAAAGCTCGAATGCGCATCGATAATAGCCCTAAGGTCGACCGGCATCGAATCGTATTTAGCTCGGTTCATCGCAAGCACGAATGTTGCAACATACAAAGTCGGTGTGCCCGGGATCTCAGTGTGATGTTTCACCAGCTCATGCACCTTGATCGCCGGCACGACTTCCCATGGCACCACGCAGCCATCAATGACCTTTTGAGCCAAAGCCTCCGGCACTTGCGGCACGGGCATTCCGATCGGTGTAGCACCGAACGCTTTCAGAGCTTGACCCGCAAGTCGTGTCGGGAAGCGCAGCTTCAAACCGACCATATCCTCAAGCTTCGTCACAGGCCGATTAGCGTGAATCACGCCCGCATCATGCGCCCACAACGCGAGAGGCTTAATCTCTTTGTACTCATCCATGAGATGAGTTTGCGCAAACTCCGTCAGCGCCTGTGCGTTAACAACAGATCGCCGCGACGCCAAAAACGGCAACTCGAACACTTCGGTCTTCGGAAAACGTCCCGACGTATACCCCTGAACCGTCCAAATCAGATCGGCAATACCATCACGTGCCTGATCATAAAGTTGCGGAGGCGTGCCGCCGAGCTGCATCGAGGGAAAAATATCGATTTTAATTCGACCGTCCGACGCTTTCATGACTTTATCAGCCCATGGCGCTAAAAACGCCCGATGTCCCGGCGCGACCGGCGGCAACATATGATGCATTTTCAACGTCACCTGCGGCGACTGTGCGCGTGCCACGCGCAACACGGCTGGTGACGCGACTGCCGCTCCCGCCAAGCTTAAGAATGTGCGGCGAACAATGTGTGCCATGTAGCCCTCCCAATTTGCCCGGTGTATCCCGGCTTCACTGCTAGGTTAGGCGCGTAGAAGTATAGGCGCAATGGCCGACATGCATCGCTCTTGGTGGTGCCACTAAAGATCTTGGAGGCAAGCCTCAATAGCTTTCAAGACGAGATCGCAGTCGCCAACATCCCTCGCGAGCATCAATACCAGTTTAGCCAAAAATACGTCGCGCTTCTCCGCGCCAACACTATCGATCGCGACGGCAACGCGCTCATACACTGCTTCGAGATCGTTAAAGACCATATCAGTCATTGAATTTCCCCGTTGCGATCAAGCAGGCGAGCCAACGACTGGGCAATCATGCTCACCGTCGGTGCCTGCCATCGACCGGCCACATAAAAATCGGGTCGTAATAAGTAAAAATCCCCCGACTGCGCACCATAGGCATTTCGGATGCCGCCAGCATCGGTAACGACATCGACTCTATCGTCCAAATCCGCCGGGGCATCGATACCGTCAGCGGTAACGATAAGTAGGCGGAAGTCAGGATCGATTGGATGCAATCGCGCCAACAGGTCTGCTGCGTGCGCGACATCTTCGTCAGCAAACAAGATACCTGTAAAACCACGCCCCAAATGGTCGAGTAAAAAGCGACCATTCGCCAATTTAATGTTCGTCGATATAGCCCCCGGCGCGGGCCCTGACAAAAAATCCCCCGACTCCGCAATGGTCATTGGTGAGTCTGCATAGGTGTAAGGCGCCATTTGCCTCGGGTTTGCAAATGGACGCGCGAAGTCATGGCTGAGGGCCAGTGACAGTGCAGCGTCGCGCATGATGCGCCACCCGACCGTCGGCGGCGTCATGAAACGTGTGCTCTTCGTTGCGTTCTCAAAAACGTCGAGTGTTGCGCCTCGTCGCTCGGGCGTGTAGCTATCAATTATTGCGGGCCCAGCCCGCCCCTTGATAAGCTTCGCCAATTTCCATCCGATGTTGTGAGCATCAGCAAGTCCATTGTTGAGGCCGCGAACTCCGAAAATCGGGACAACATGCGCGCTATCGCCGATAAAAATCACGCGACCATCGCGATAGTCATCAAGCGCTAATGTATTGGCCGAGTAGACACTCCACCACTCCAGCGCCCAATCACCATCATAAGCGATATCCTTCAGAATGGCGGAAACGTTACGGCGGACAGTGTCTTCCTGGGTGGCGTCGTCAGCGCTATCGCCGTCCTTGAGTTGGTAGTCAATTCGCCAGATGTTATCAGGCTGTCGGTGCACAAGCACGGTGCCGCCAGGGTTACTTTTTGGATCGAACAATGCACGTCGGATCGTCGGATAGTCGTCCGCCATTTGCACGTCGGCAATGACATAGCGGCCTTCGTAATTCTGCCCCTTGAGGCGGTGCCCGAGAGCAGATCTAACGGCACTTCGTGCCCCATCGGCAGCCAACACCCAAGGCGCTTTCAGCGAGTATGTCCCTCCTGCATCGCGTACTCCGACCTCCACACCGTCGGCTTGGTGGACGACGCTGTTCACATCGCTTTGCCAGCGAAATTCAACCAGAGAGGTACGGAGCGCGGCATCATGCAGATATTGCTCAATGTATTGTTGCTGCAAATTATACATCGGCAAAAATTTTTCATCGTCGCCGTGCGGCATCGAAAATTCCAGGATCTGCTGTCCTTTAAAAAATGTACGCCCCGTCGTCCATCCCAAAGACTTTGCGAGAAACGGCGGTAATACCCCGAGCCAGTCGAGAATGTGATAGCTGGCGCGCGCAATGCAGATGGCCCGACTGCCATCGTTAAAAGTCGCCTTTCGATCAATCACAATAGATCGAATGCCATACCGCGCCAGCGTCAATGCTGCGACCAATCCAACGGGTCCCGCACCAACGATCACCACAGCATCAGTCGTCATTTTGGTTTGCTGCGGATCTCGATGTGGCGGATCAAAATGGGGATAAGTAAAGTAAAGTGAATCCAATTCGCCGCGACCCTTCGGCCTCATGTTCCGCTCCCCCAAATCGATAATATCAGTGACGCTACCAAGTTTTGGGTTGATTGCGCTACAGTGCCCATTCCGCCGCAGGCCACTACACATTTGGTTGATCAGCCAATCCCTCCCGACCGCTTGTGACCATGTGTCAAAGCGTTTAGCCTTCCCATGGCCCTAGCCTTCCTGTTGCCCATGCGAGACATCAAAAAAGTGTGTCGGAGATTGGGGTCGGTCTGGGATCGACTACAGGCATAAAACTCATACAGTCGTTCAAGTTCGACGACGTGACCCAAGGTGCCGCGTTCATACAGCGAAGCACGTAAAACTGACTCCAGGGAGTGGCGCATGGCAAGGCTGAATATCAATGGCAAGTTTTTCAACCTCACCGTAGACGGTGATACGCCACTGCTTTGGGCTATCCGCGAGCAAGCGGGTCTCACCGGCACGAAGTACGGCTGCGGCGTGGCTCAATGCGGCGCCTGCTCGGTTCACATTAACGGCGAAGTACAACGGTCATGTGCGGTGGCAGTAAAAGACGTGAAGCCCACAGACAAAATCATCACTATTGAGGGGCTTTCGCCAAGCGGAACCCATCCCGTGCAAAAGGCATGGCTTGCCCTCGAAGTTGCCCAATGCGGCTATTGCCAAACCGGTCAGATCATGGCTGCCGCTGCACTGCTCAAGAAAAAGCCGAAACCGACCGATGCCGATATTGATGATGCCATGACCAATATTTGCCGTTGCGGTACCTATCAACGCATTCGTGCCGGCATCAAGCTCGCCGCCGATGGCGGCGTAGCATCCAAGGCTAAGGGGTGAGGACCGCGATCATGACCAAATCAGATACGACAGAAAAAAATCGCGTCACACTCTCGCGCCGTGGTTTTATCATCACAGGTGCTGCTGCGACCGGCGGTCTTGCTATCGGCTTCAATGTTGCAGGCGTTACTGACGCGCTTGCTCAAAAAGTTCTCGGTGCCGCTGGCAACGAAGTCGGCGCTTGGGTCCTTATAAAGCCCAACGATCAAGTCGTTATCCGCATCGCGCGCTCTGAGATGGGGCAGGGCACACTCACTGGCCTTGCGCAACTTGTGGCCGAAGAACTTGAATGCGATTGGTCGAAAGTGACCTGGGAATATCCAACGCCGGGTCAGAATCTAGCGCGCAATCGCGCTTGGGGTGATATGTCGACCGGCGGGTCGCGCGGCATTCGTGCATCGCACGACTACGTTCGCCAAGGCGGTGCCGCTGCGCGACAAATGTTGCTGCAGGCGGCAGCCGCAGAATGGAAGGTTCCAGTCGAAGAAGTGAGCGTCGACAAAGGTACCGTTTCGCACTCTAAATCCCGTAAGACGACGACATACGGTAAGCTCGCAACTGCTGCTGCAAAGTTGCCGGTGCCCGATCTCAAAACGATGAAGTTGAAAGATCCGAAAGATTGGAAGATCGCGGGTAAAGGATTGAAACGTCTGGATACGGTCGACAAGCTTGTCGGCAAACAAATCTATAGCATCGACTTTAAAACGCCGGGTATGCTCAACGCTTCAATTAAAGACAGTCCCGTTCACGGGGCTAAAATAAAGAGCTTCTCAGCCGATAAGGCCAAAGTAATGCCGGGTGTCAGAGGCGTCTATCAAGTTGGCGTTGGCGCGGTCGCCGTAGTTGCTGACAGCTGGTGGCAAGCCAATAAGGCTTTGGACGCAGTAGAAGTTTCTTACGACGACACGAACGGAAGCAGGATCGACAGCGCGGCCATCGCCGCCGTATTGCGAGGCGGACTAGACGCAACTGAAAACGTATCTGTTGCCAACAAAGCTGGTGACGCCAAGGCCGCTATCGCCGGTGCCGCGCGCAAAGTCGAAGCCGTTTACAATGCACCGTATTTGCATCACGTGACAATGGAGCCGTTGAACTGCACGGCCAAATGGACCGCTGATGGATGCGAAGTATGGGTCTCAACGCAAAACGGCGATGCTGCCCTTGCCGCTTGCGCAGAAGCGGCGGGTCATCCTCCGTCGAAATGCGAAGTCTATAAGATGCATCTCGGCGGCGGCTTTGGTCGGCGTGGTATGTCCGACTTTATTACAAAGGCAGTTCTGCTGGCCAAACAGATGCCCGGAACCCCAGTAAAATTACTGTGGTCACGTGAAGAAGATATGCGACAAGGGCGCTATCGGCCTATCACCGCCTGCAAAATGGAAGCTGGTCTCGATGACAAAGGCAATCTGATCGGTTTGTCGATGCGGATCACCGGTCAGTCGATCCTCGCATCCGTTGCCCCCGCGCGGATGCAGAACGGCGTGGATTTCATCGCAACTCAAGGGCTGCAACCCATCGATGGGCCACAAGGCAACGAAGGCGGATTCGGGTACACGATCCCAAATTTGACCATCGACTACGCCATGCGCAATTTCCATTTGCTACCTGGCTTCTGGCGCGGTGTGAATAACAATCAGAATGCATTTTATATCGAATGCTTTCTCGATGAAGTTGCGAAAGCCGCTGGGAAAGACCCGCTAGCCTTCCGACGCGACCTCATGAGTAAAAATCCAAAAACCGCCAAGCATCTCGCCGTGCTGGATGCAGTGGCCAAGAAGGCTGAATGGGACAAACCATTGCCGACGGGTATCTTCCGCGGCTGCGCACAGCAGATGGGTTATGGAAGCTACGTGGCCGCCGTAGCTGAAGCTTCGGTCGATGCGCGCGGAAAAGTCAAAGTTCATCGGCTGGTCATGGGTACTGATTGCGGCCACGTGGTCAATCCAGATCAAGTGGATGCCCAAGTTGTGGGCTCAGTAGCCTATGGACTGTCGGCTTCATTCTTCGAAGAGATCACATTGAAGGCTGGTATCGTCGAGCAACAAAATTTGGATACCTATGAAATCATGCGCATGGCCGACTTCCCGACCAAAGTCGAGACGGTCACTGTGCCTTCTGGTGGATTCTGGGGTGGTGTTGGCGAACCGACAATCATGGTTGCAGCGCCTGCTGTGATGAATGCAATCTTTGCCGCAACCGGAAAACCGGTGAGATCGCTGCCGCTCAAAAACCAAAAATTGCGAGCATGAGGGGCAAGTGAGGAACAAGTGTCGTGAGGTCGATACGGAGTAAGCACTACATTGGCATAGCGCTCGCGCTTGAATTGATCTTTGGCGTTGCAAGGGCGGATGTAAATTTGCCAGTTGTTGTTACTGGAGACGCGGTAAACGCGCCGCTTACGCAACAAGTAGGCAGGGCCGCACAGGGGCGGGTCATCGTATTGAGCAGGCAAATAGGCAATTGTTTGATATGTCACGCAGTGCCAAATGAAGCAAAGGAACTAGCGCAAGGCAATGTTGGTCCCGCCTTGTCTGGTGTTGGCGGCCGTTTAAGTGAAGGACAAATTCGATTGCGTCTAATCGATCAAAGCCGTCTTAATCCGCGAACCATCATGCCGCCATACTATCGAACAAACGGCTTGACGAATGTAGCCGCACAATTTGTAGGAAAATCAGTTCTTGACGCACAGCAAATCGAGGACGTCGTCGCCTATCTTGTGAGCCTAAAGGAATAGCATTTGGCACCACAGCAATCAAAGTACGCGCCGTCGCGGCGCAAAGTCATTGCATCGGGGCTTGCAGTTACTACGGCATCGCTGCTCCACTCTCCAACTCGTGCCGAGGTAGAAGAACTTACTAAAACTATATTTGAGATCACCCGCGGTGCGTTGCCAAGATATGGCAGGGTAAAGTTGACGTTGCCTGAATTGGCTGAAAACGGCAACCTCGTCTCGTTGCTGGTGAATGTCGATAGCCCTATGACCACCGACGATTACGTAAAAACCATATATATTCTTTCCGAAAAGAATCCTCTCGTCATTGTTGCGCGCTTTCATTTGACGCCCCGCGCTGGACGCGCCCGCGTCAGGTCAAATATCCGCCTCGCGACGACGCAGCAGGTTGTCGCCTTAGCAGAAATGAGCGATGGCACTTTTTGGCAAGGCGGCAGTAGTGTCATTGTGACGCTCGCTGCTTGCATAGATGGCGGCTGAGGAACGCGCAGATGGCACAACTACCAGTTCGCATCATCTTGCCCTCGACCGCAAAAAAGGGCGATATAATTGAAATCAAAACTCTCATTCAGCACGCGATGGAAACAGGCTATCGGCGCGATGACGTGGGCAAGCCCATTCCCCGCGATATTATTACAACTTTTGCGGTGACTTATGGCGGCGTCGAGGTCTTCAAAGCAGACTTTAACCAAGGTGTTGCAGCCAATCCTTACGTCGCATTCACAACCATAGCGACTGAAAGCGGCGAGTTGGTTTTCACTTGGCTCGATGAGCGCGGAGCAGCAACCATTGAGCGTCGTAAAGTCACAGTATCCTGATGCGCTACAAACTCGGCATATGCGTATTCGTTGGGGTCTTAACGGGCGCCGATGTTGCGGCTCAGCAGCGCCCAGCGACGCCACTGCCAGGTAGCGTTTTCCAGTCACCTGAAGCGCGTGCGATGCAAAGTGACGATACATCGAATCCTGCAATGCTGTGGGTCGAGAAGGGGCGATCGCTTTGGACAAAGTCGGATGGTGCGACAGGAAAGTCGTGCGCGTCATGTCATGGAGATCTGCAAACAGTCATGAAAGGCGTTGCCGCGCGGTATCCGTTGGTCGATCAGAAAAGTAAGACGCTCATGAATATCGAGGGGCGGATCAATAATTGCCGCACGGACCATCAACAAGCACCGCCGCTGCCGTACGAAAGTAACGAACTCCTCTCCCTCACGTCAGCAATCACTTACCAATCGCGAGGTGACGTTCGGTTGGTCGGAATCGACGGTGCGGCCGAGCCATTTTTCACCCAAGGCCGCGCGCTATTTGAGCAGCGCCAGGGGCAGCTCAATCTTGCCTGTGTCCAATGCCATGACGGGCAGGTTGGCCGAAAGCTTCGTGGCGATACAGTTAGCCAGGGGCAGACGCACGGTTGGCCAGCTTACCGCCTCGAGTGGCAATCGATGGGTTCGCTTCATCGTCGCATAAGGTCCTGTTCTATTGGAGTACGGGCTGAGGTGCTCCCCTACGGTGCGCCTAGCTACCTTGCTTTGGAGCTATATCTAGCGTGGCGTGGTGGATCGCTGCCGATGGAAAGCCCTGGCGTACGTCGCTGAACCACTCCTTTGATCGACCGGAGCCCAATTTTGGGGTTGGGTTGATTTCTTGAGATCGTCGACAAAGAGATTAGATTTTCGAAAAATAGGAATACAGAACAAAAATTACACAAAAATGAGTTTAACGGAATAAAATTCTATTTTAATGCTACGTAGGGCTTATGATTGGAATAGTTTTGTCGTATGTATCGCTCACGTTCAGCGGAGTGTGCGATGCAGCAACGGTGCTCGAAACTAGAAATTGCCGACGCCGAGGAGCCTCTGCTGTCACTCAATGTGACATTGCGGGATGGCGGACGCTTCCAGCCCCAAGCTATGCCCGGCTTTCGCGTTATGGAACTTATTCGGATGTACGGCCTGCCGATCAAGGCCGAGTGCGGTGGTGTCTGCGTCTGCGCGACCTGTCATGTGCGTATTCCGGAACATTGGCTGTCACTACTACCGCCACCATCCGATGAGGAGATGGCAAAGCTCGATGAAATTCCTGACGCCGATGAAACCTCGCGCTTGGCTTGCCAACTCATCATGACCGATGAGTTGGATGGATTGGAAATAGAGGTTCAGCCCGACAGTCTCGTTCCACAGCATTGGGTGGCAGGTTGATGGGATGGCTAGCTTTCCAATATTCATCGATGTCGACGCCTCCAAGCCACTGGTTGTCGGTGGTGGCGATTTGGCTCTGAGCAAGATTCGATTACTATTAAAACGCGCCAAAAGTGTCGACGTTGCGACTAACGCGCCGATCGCGGCCCTGCGTGAATTGGCGTGCCATGGAGCGGTTACACTCATTGCAACGCCAATAACGGAAATCGATATACGTGGCTGTTCGCTTGTGATCTCAGCAACGAATGATGTTGTTGAGGATGAACGAGTTTCGCTCATTGCTCGAGCCTTTGGCGTGCCCGTAAATGTGCCTGATCGCCCGCACCTTTGCAGTTTTTCATTAGCCGCAATCGTCGATCGCGGCTCGGTGACTGTCGCCATCGGCACGGAGGGCGCTGCTCCAATCCTGGCTACGCGTCTGCGGGCGGAGCTTGAGCAGACTTTGCACCCCCGGATCGGGCGTCTTGCTGAAGTTGCGCGCGAATTCAGATCGAAAGTCGCAGCCGCAGTTCCCGCTGGAGCGCAGCGACGCGCTTTCTGGGAGCGCATGTTTTCTGGGGCTGCGGCTAATGCCATTCTCGCCGACAACGAAGCACTAGGTCGCCAGCTCTTGAACGCGCAAATTGCCGAACAACGCTCAACGCCTCAAGCCGCCGGGCGACTTATTCTTGTAGGTGCAGGTCCAGGCGATCCTGACTTGCTAACATTAAAAGCGGTGCGGGCACTCAAGTCTGCTGACGTGATCTTACACGACGGACTGATGGGAGAAGGGGTGCTGGACCACGCGCGACGCGAAGCACAATGTGTCTCGGTCGCGAAGTCCAAAGGGCGACATTCTCTGTCACAAGCTGAAATCAACGCCTTGATTGTTGCCTTTGTGCGTCAGGGAAAAACGGTCGTACGCCTAAAAGGTGGCGATCCCCTTATATTTGGTCGTGGCGGCGAAGAGCTTGATATCGCACGCGCCACTGGCATTTCGGTCGAAGTCATTCCAGGCATCACCGCTGCAACGGCCGTCGCAGCGTCCCTTCAGATGCCACTGACCCATCGCGATGTATCGCGATCGGTCACATTTGTATCAGGACACGCTGCCGGCGACGGTGGAGCAGACTTCGATCAAGTCGACTTTGCGGCGCTAGCTTCCGGAAGCGCAACCCTCGCTGTCTATATGGGCTTGAGCACGGCGCATATTCTCGCGTCCAAACTAATTGGATCAGGTTGGTTGCCAACAACTCCGGTCATAGCCGTCTCGCGAGCCACTCAAGTAAACGAGCGGCGGGTTGCTCTAACGCTGGAGATACTCGCCGCGAAATCCGGTGCACTCAAACTCGATGGTCCAGCGCTCTTAATGGTCGGGGAAGTTGCCAGTCTGGAAGTTGCCGGACAAGTTGAGCGGATTGCGCACATCGAACCTTCCAAGAAACATAGTGAGCTTGAACATGCCTAGCGTCATCACAGCAAACCTGTTGCGCTCAGGAGCCGTTGCTTATCTCGCAGCCGACGGTCGTTGGGTGTCTACCCTTTGTGACGCGGTCGTCGCCGACGATGCCGTTAGCTTCAACACGCTGAAAGCTGCGGCTCAAGCCGCCGTTGAGTCATCTGAGATCACTGCCGTCTACGCTTTTGACGTACATGTCGTGGACCATGTGCCTCAGCCGATCTCCGTGCGTGAGGCAATTCGCGCGGCCACAGCTACAGCGGCCTAAGGAATACGTCATGTATAAATACGATGATTTTGATCGCACATTCGTCGCAGATCGTGCCCAACAATTCCGCGACCAAGTCGGGCGACGCCTCGCTGGCGATTTGACGGAGGAGCAATTTAAGCCGCTGAGGCTGCAAAATGGGCTCTATCTTCAACTCCACGCTTACATGCTCAGAGTGGCAATCCCCTACGGCGTGCTTTCAAGTCGACAACTGCGTCAACTCGCCCTAATCGCGAGAAAATGGGACCGCGGTTTCGGTCATTTCACGACGCGACAGAATATCCAATTCAATTGGATCAAACTTGATGACGCGCCTGACATCCTCGATGCACTCGCGTCCGTCGACATGCACGCGATACAAACAAGCGGCAACTGCGTTCGAAACGTAACGGCAGATCCTTATGCGGGAGTGGCCAATGACGAAATTGAAGACCCGCGCATCTGGGCAGAGGTGCTACGGCAATGGTCGACCATCCATCCAGAATTTACGTTTCTACCGCGCAAATTTAAAATCGCTATCACTGGCGCCGCTGAAGATCGAGCAGCCATCCTGTTTCACGACATTGGCCTCAAACTCGTAAGTGGCGCAAAAGGTGCAATCGGCTTCCGCGTCTTCGTTGGCGGCGGACAGGGACGCACGCCTTACATAGCACAAGAATTGGCATCGTTCATCCCGCGCAATGAATTGCTATCGTATCTCGAAGCAATCATGCGTGTGTACAATATGCATGGACGTCGCGACAATATTTACAAGGCGCGCATAAAGATTCTTGTCAACGCTTTAGGCATTGATGAGTTTCGCCGACAGGTTGAATCGCATTGGGGCGAATTAGATAAAGCCAGTATAAATTTACCGGTCGCGGAGTTGTCCCGTATTACTGCGCAGTTCTCGCAAGGTCCCTTACCCAAACGCGAAAACTCCGATGACGCCATCAAAGCGCGCCGACTGAGAGATAGAAACTTCGACCGTTGGTTTAGGACAAACGTACGCCCACACCGCGTGACCGGGTATAGTACAGTCAATATATCGTTCAAAAAGCCAGGTAAGATTCCTGGCGACGCGACAGCGGAGCAAATGGAAGTCGTGGCTGAACTCGCTGAGCGCTTCAGTTTTGAGGAGATCCGAGTAACCTATCAGCAAAACTTGGCACTCCCTTCAGTCGCCATCGCGGACCTCATGAGCGTCTATGACGGGCTAGTCGTAGCTCAGCTCGAAACGGCCAACACCGAGTTGATCACCGACATCATCGCCTGCCCAGGCCTAGATTTTTGTAATTTGGCCAACGCGCGTTCGATAGGGATCGCACAGGAAATTGCACAACTCTTTGCTGATCCAAGTATCGCAGAAGAGATTGGGCCGCTTCGCTTGAATATCTCCGGCTGTATCAACGCGTGCGGACATCACCATGTCGGCAATATCGGAATTCTGGGCGTCGATAAGAAAGGCACCGAGCACTATCAAATCACGCTTGGCGGAAGTCCAAAAGACGATGCCGCAATTGGAGAAATAGTTGGTCCGAGCTTTCCTGCAGAGCAAGTGCCAAGTGCGATAAGAGCTATCGTAGCTACGTATCTTTCGCAGCGGATTAGTCCGTCAGAGACGTTCGTTGTAGCCTACGGCCGCATCGGCAAAGATCCATTTCGCTCTGCTTTATATGACGCGCCAAAATTGAGCCACACGATCGACTCTGCCTTAGAGGTGACCCATGTCTGAGCCGACACCCCTTCTTGCGCCGATCACTCCCCCAATCATCGCTCCGCGTCTATGGACCGGAGGCCGACTTGTTTCCGATCCTTGGTCGTACATCTCTGATGACGAACCACTGCCAATTGATGGATCTCTCATAGTCTCGCTGCTACGGTGGCGGTCCAACAAAGTTGCCCTCATTTCTACGAAACAGTCTCTTGGAGTTCGGGTGCTTCCTACTGAAACCATAGAAATGGGCAGCGATACTATCCATCAATGCGAGTTGGTTGCTCTAGTGTTTCCGAAATTTACGGATGGGCGTGCGTACTCCGCGGCGCGTCGTTTGCGTGAGGCGGGATTCAAGGGCGAGATCCGCGCCATAGGCGATGTTCTACTTGATCAATTGCCATTGATGCTGCGCGCAGGCTTCACGTCTTTCGAAATCACAAACTTCGCAACGGTTGAATTTCTGGAAGCACGAAATGTGCCTGCAATTTCGCGCGTGTATCAGGCCGGAAGCGAGGCCTCAGCACACACCTGGGAATCGCGCCGCATGGAGATCCCGAGCAAGCCAGCAGTAGTAACCGGGAAACGAGCAAGTTGATGCGGAACAGTGCAGAAGGCCGTTTTGATAGCGGGCGAATTTCGGCTTTGAATAATGAACTTGCGAATATTGACGACCTGCAGAGGCGTCTACATCTGATCGCGCAGTATGTCCCTGGGCGTATCGCATTTTCAACGAGCATGGGTCATGAAGATCAGGCTGTGCTGCATGCCATTGCGGCGTCAGGAGCTGCCATCGATGTCTTTACGCTCGACACCGGTCGGCTCTTTCAGGAGACATTCGATACCATTGATGCAAGCGAAAAGCGCTACGGCATAAAAATTCGGGTGGTAGCGCCAGATGCAAAAGACTTGACCGATCTCGTCGCGCGAGACGGTGTAAATGGATTTAGAACGTCGCTTCATGCTCGAAAGTCGTGCTGCAGTGTTCGCAAAGTCCAACCGTTAAACCGAGAGTTGAGCGGAGCGCAGGGTTGGATGACCGGGCTTCGTCGGTCGCAAGCCGCTGGGCGAAACGCAATTGATTTTGCTGAAGCAGTTCCGACACAGGCCTTGGTTAAGCTCAGTCCGATCGCCGATTGGTCGCCTGAACAGCTACGAGACTTTCTCCATGACAATGATGTTCCGGTGAATGTACTCCATGCTCAGGGTTATCCCTCCATTGGTTGTCAATCCTGCACGCGAGCAATTCGCCCCGGCGAGGATATTCGCGCCGGTCGATGGTGGTGGGAGAACGAAGACGGCAAGGAATGCGGTCTCCATACACGGACGAATAAAATCGGAGATTCCCTGTGACCAAGTCATTTTCTCATCTTGATGCATTGGAAGCCGAGAGCATTTATATTTTTCGTGAGGCGGCAGCACAATTCAGTAAATCAGTACTGCTGTACTCAATCGGCAAGGATTCAACGGTTCTATTGCATTTAGCACGCAAAGCCTTTTTTCCCCAAAAGCCACCGTTTCCGTTGTTACATGTCGATACCGGTTGGAAGTTCCGCGACATGATCGAATTCCGCGATAAAACGGTGCGGGATTTAGGTCTCGATTTGATCGTGCACCGCAATGAGGACGGAGCGGCCCGCGGCATTGATCCAGTAAGCTATGCGCCGTCGCTTTACACTGACGTCATGAAGACGCAAGGACTGAAGCAGGCGCTTGAGCGATACGGATTTAATGGCGCGATTGGGGGAGCACGACGTGACGAAGAGGCTAGTCGAGCTAAGGAACGCATATTCTCTTTCCGCTCAGCCAACCATCGTTGGGACGCGCGCAAACAACGATCGGAGATGTGGAATCTGCTGAATGGTCGGCTTGGAACCGGAGAGACCGTGAGAATATTCCCTTTATCAAATTGGACGGAACGGGATGTTTGGCGCTACGTGCGACGTGAACGCTTGGCAGTCGTGCCGCTCTATATGGCTGCTGAACGGCCAACAATCCTACGCAATGGCCAACTGCTTATGTTGGATGACGGGCGTCTCCCGCTCCAACCCGGTGAACGAGTGGTCAATCGAAAAATTCGCTTCCGCACCCTTGGCTGCTGGCCACTGACGGCAGCAGTCGAATCCGAATCCGAAGATTTGGAAAGCGTCGTAACCGAGACGCTGGCCGCAACCACATCCGAGCGACAGGGACGTTTGATCGATCACGATCAAACTGGTGCCATGGAACGCAAGAAGCAAGAAGGATATTTTTGATGTCCGCGGTAGCTCAGAAATCTAATATGCACGGATACGAACAACTTACCTCGCAGCCAATTGCAAATTTGGACAATGCCACCATTGCACATCCTGATCGCTTGGATGCGATAGTGCGCGTGCTAACCTGCGGCTCAGTCGACGACGGCAAATCGACACTGATTGGTCGACTGCTCTGGGACGCCTCAGATTTGCCAGACGACACACGGGCAACGATCAATCGATCGGTGGATGCTGATGGAGTGCCGGACGTCAGCTTGCTTGTTGACGGTCTGGTTGCCGAGCGCGAACAGGGGATTACAATTGACATTGCCTGGCGGTACTTTGACGCTGGACACCGCCGATACGTCATTATCGATAGTCCTGGACATGAACAATACACACGCAATATGGCGACCGGCGCATCACACGCTGACGTCGCAATTATGCTCATCGACGCGCGCCATGGAGTGAAACGCCAGACGCGTCGACATGCGGCGATCTTGGATTTAATGGGCGTTCGCCGTGTAATTCTCGCAGTCAATAAAATGGATCTCATCATTTGGAGTGAAGAAAAATTTCGAGCAATTGAGCGCGACTTCCAGCAATTGGTGCGCAGGTTTAACTTTATAGAGGCAGCGGCCATTCCCGTTGCTGCCAAACGTGGTGATAATGTAGCGCGTCGATCCGATCAGGCACCGTGGTACCATGGGCAAACACTTATCGAGCGATTGAGCGAGGTCTCAAATCGCGATACAGCGATCAATGCTCCTTTCCGTTTCCCTGTGCAATCAATCATACGCGATGGCCTAGATTTTCGCGGTTTGTCGGGCACGGTAGCAACCGGAAGCATCCAGGTCGGGAAATCGGTGCAACTCAATAACTCAGGTGCAACCGCGCGGATCCGCCGGATTGTAACGATGGATGGCGATCTAGACATAGCAGTGGCCGGAAATGCTGTCGTGCTTCAGCTTGACGCGGACTACGACGTCTCGCGTGGAGCAATCCTCGCAGAAGCAGTTCAACCACCGATCTACGCCCAATCTCTTCAAGCGCGACTGGTGTGGCTCGCCGAAACACCACTCGATACCGATCATGGGTTGCTCATTCGAACCTCCACAGATCTCACGCCCGTCAGTTCGCTCTCAGTTACAGCCAAGCTCGACCTTGAGACACTTGCCGAGAACCCCGCGACGATCTGCCTGCCGAACGATGTTTTCCTTGCCGATATTTCAACCTCGCGCCCGATCGCAATAGATCGATTTTCTGACGTCAGTGAAACCGGTTGCTTTGTCTTGGTGGACGCACTGTCTGGATCGACGCTTGCATGCGGCGTTGTTGTTCAAGCTCACGAACATGTGCTTAAGCACCCAAGCGCGCGACCAAGTTTCACACTCTCGGTCGCGCAGCTGGAACGCGAAATTTGCGCGGGTTTATCATCCAGTAGCGACGAATTTCATCGTCGAGCAAATGCTGTAGCCCGCATACTCGAGAGTGCTGGGTTGTCAGTCGATATCAAACGCGATTAACGAGATTGTAACGCGCTTCACAGGAGTCAAATTCATATCAAAGATATGAAGCGACTTAAATGCCTTGCCCGCCAATGGCTCGCACTCGAGTTAGTCAGGCCGCGCACAATGCGCGACGTTTGTTAAGCTCAACAATAGATTGGGACAACAATTGCGCCAGTCGTGCGATCAGTGCGGTATCGACGGCGTCATCCAAGCGGGCACTGGTCTCAATAGCGTCACAGAGGTCGCCTACTGCTGTTGCACCAATATTGCGGCTCATGGATTTCAATGCGTGAGCCGCTTCTGCGAATTCACGACCACCAAGATTTTGCGCTGAAATAATATTATCCATCAGCTGTGGCGTGTGCTCGATGTACAATCCAATGATCCTTTGCACTAGATCGTCGCCCGGCTCTTGGATCTCCTCAATGGATCGCAAGACCTCTGTATCGATCAGATGTGTCGCGTCCAGTGACTTCAAGCGCAGAGCGTTTGTTGGTGCATCTCGTTGAGAAGTTAAACCACGATGCTGTACGGCAGTCCAGTTCGTGAGTTGCTCGCGGATAGACGCAAGGGTGAAAGGCTTGGTGATATGAGCATCCATCCCCGCAGATTTCCAACGTGTGGCGAGTGGCCCCAAAGCATGCGCGGTCAGACCGACAATCGGCAGTGGTGCACAACCATTGGACTTTTCCCAATGGCGAATAAGCCGCGTCGCCTCGAAGCCATCCATCTCGGGCATACTGCCGTCCATGAACACCAAGTCAAATGATCGCGCCTTTACGGCATGGACTGCTTCGACGCCATTGACCGCTTCTGTGACTTGCACGCCAAGACGTCTCAATACTTCCCCAAGTACCTCGCGGTTAACGGGATTGTCGTCGACAGCCAACACTTGCAAGCCGGAAAATGCAGTGTTGTGGTCTGTCCGACCCATCTTCGTCGGTTCCTGCTGCGTCAAGGCGGGGCGATCACCCCGCAGTGCAGCCATCAGTACGTTTCTGGTCTCAAGTCCGCCAATCGGTGCAGCAATCACTGTCGAAACATCGAGAGATTCGCCTGTAAATTTGATCTGACCAGTGCGGTGAACTGTCACAATTGGCGTTTTAGCCATCAAAAGCTGACGCGGCAATGAGGACGCAGAACATGTCGAGTCGATTAAAATTGCGCAGGCATCATCGCAGTTGAGATCGTCGGTCACTGCGAGCCCAAGGTCATTGCTGAGCGCCGTCAGTGCAGATCGACTTGGACCGTTGGGCATTTGAATGAAAACAGGGCGCGTGGAATACTTGGGCACACCCGTTTCCTCTGCGGGACTGACGCACTGCATCGGCATAGTGAAAACAAACCTAGAGCCGATCCCAGTTTTACTGGAGACGCCGATCTCGCCGCCTGCAGCCGCAACCAATTGACGACAGATTGTGAGGCCAATTCCAGTGCCGCCGTATCGACGGGTCATGGACGACTCTGTTTGCGTAAATGCATCAAACAATGTTGCGAGTTTATCGTCGGCAATGCCGATACCCGTATCTGAGACCTGAAATTCCAATACAACGGTTCCGCCAATCTGCATGGGCGATGCTGACACATCGATCAATACTCCGCCACGATCAGTAAATTTCAACGCATTATTGACTAAGTTCGAGAGAACTTGCGTCAGACGTAGTGGATCGCCGAGCACTGTTTTGGGTACTGATGGAGATACGTGGCAGGCAATTTCGAGGCCATTTTTTGATGCTCGATCCGAGAACAACTGAACGACATCTGTCACGACGGTGTCAGGATCGAGTGGAATACTTTCAAGTTCGAGGTGGCCTGCTTCGATCTTTGATAAATCAAGAATGTCATTAATCAACGTCAATAGCATATTACCAGATTTAACGATCGTCTCACACTGGCGACGGGCTCTCGGTCCAAGATCCTCATTCGCAAGCAATTCCGCCATTACAAGCATACCATTCATCGGTGTGCGTATTTCGTGCGACATGGCGGCCAAGAACTGAGATTTGGCCGCATTCGCCATATCAGCCGCATCTTTTGCAGCCGCAAGCTCGCAAGTGCGCTCCCTAACCTGATCCGCCAGACGATCTCGTTGATGTGTTAGTGCGACATCACGTTCGCGAACCTCACCCATCATAGCATTAAATGAATCGACGAGATGCCCAGTCTCGTCCGCGCTCGAACGAGTCACGGATTGCGAGTAATCGCCAGTGTTACGAATAGCTATAGTTGCAGCACTCAAAGATTGGACCGGACCAACGATCGAGGTTTGTAAGCGCGCGGAGACTGCAATGCCAATTGCAGCCGCAAATAGGCCCGCGGCAATTGCACCGAGTGCGCTGTCCCAGAGAGCGGACTGCAGTTCGCTGACATCTGCGATCAACGAGAGCGTGCCGACCGTTACACCACCATTAATTATCGGAGACGATGCCAAGTAGGTCCCAAGCCGTATGGTGGAGAATGCATCGAGTACCTTGTTCGATTGCAAGCGTTCGGACGCCGCGCCGACGACAATCCCATTGCCAATTTCATGGATGCGACGCCCCTCGGTATCGACTACAACGGCGTATTTAATTTCAGGGATTGCAGAAATGGCGTTGAGTGCCTGAGCGACGGATCGTCGATCATTGGCAACCACGCCAGGCGATGTCGTGCTCGCAAGAGCAGCCGAGATAGCCGAAATCGCGCTGCGCTTCGTTTCAAAACGGCGTTCGGTTTCCCGCCAAGTTGCAAGGCTCGATGCAACAAGCGTCGAAACAAACACTGACACCAAGATGGCAGCGTTCAATTTTCGGCGGATCGATGTTGAAAAAAAGCCCGACACAGTGCCTCGATGTTCGATCGCTAAAACGATGACATGATCAGGCTGATTGTACGTTGTGATTGTTAAAATTTCGCTGATTTACACCTTAGTAACCACGACGGTTTCGATAATGTTTACCGAAGCAGATTAGTATTGCATTCAGAGAAAATAATTATCGGGTCTGGATCTGTGCGGAAGATCCGACAGATCCATGCAGTGGTGAAAAAAAATGGGTAGCCGACAATCCCGCGCGATTGTGTGCGACGATGATCCGATCATGCGCAGTCTAATTCGCACGCGTCTGCGGACATTGGTCGACGAAGTAGTTGAAGCGGCCGATGGATTGGCAGCATGGCAACTATTATCGACAGAGACATTCCACATCGCATTAATCGACCTGAATATGCCCGGCATAGATGGGTTTGATCTAATTCAATGTTTGCGCGGGCATCCGCGTACGCGGCATTTGCCAATAATGGTGCTCACCTCCACTGGCGACAGTGCTTCTCTTGCGCGCGCACTAGAAGTCGGTGCAAGTGCCTACATGACGAAACCGTTGACATGGTCAGTCTTCGGCGCACAAGTTGCGCATACGGTTAGGTTGAGCATTGCCGCTGCGGCAGCTGAACGCGATCTAGCGCGTTTTCTGTCGCTAAATGCGGCTAATTGCCAGTTTGCAGCTGTTCTAGGAGTGCTTGCAACACGCGGGACAGAGAAACATGATGACGTCGCGACTAAGATGTATGCCGCGCAGCGTATGGTATCGGCCCCAGAACTTCTCAACGATAATGCTTACAACATAAGTGAGCTAGTTCGAACGGCTTTTGATCAGGCCAGACCACTGATGCCGTCACGAGATGTCCGCGCACAAATCAACATTGATGCAGCCATCACATGCAATGCAGACGCGATTGTTGCAGCGTTGCAGGCAATGATTTCGTCGGTAGACGCGTCCGCTGTGCCGCATACACCAATCGAAGTTACGGTAACAATCGAAGGGTCAGACATCGCTATTTGTTTGGGTGCAGAGCAGTTCGCCCCCTTGCAGATGCTATCAATTGCTGAGCTTATCACGTGCGGCGAGAATATGAGGCGGCTAGCTGCGGCGTGCAATGTCGACTTGGCCATAGCGATGACATTGATTGAGGCACATGGTGGTATACTAGCCTTAGAATTTAATGAGCACGGACGCAGAAATTTGAAGCTAACTCTTCCCGGTCACCGCGTCGGCGTACCAATAGAAGCAACGCAATCGATCAAGGCCGTCGCGTAAAATTCCAACTCATAAATAAAAATTGCGAATTGAGCCAATTTGAAACCAAACGTGCCAATTGGCAAGCAATTCAAGATTTTGATTACTAGTTTAAACGCATTTGCTAGCCCAAAAAAAGAAAGTGATGTTTGCTAGTGACGTAATGCGAACCTCTAAGAACCTTATCAGGTTGGGCTTGAGACGTGAGATTAAGAGCTGGCATTGCACAGTGGATCGACAGCAACGCAGGCGGGGTTGCGATCAATTTCGCCATTTGTTTGTCGGTCTTGTTAATGCTCGCTGGCGGAACGCTTGATTATACTCAGGCAATATCACAACGCAGCAAGCTTCAAGCAGCCGTCGATGCGGCGGCGCTAGCGGCAGCGCGCGAGCTTGGGTTGGCGGATGCCAAACGCGAGAATGTAGCAGCGGTGATCGAAGCGATGGTTGCAAGCTCCATGAGCAGCAACACATCCAAACGCTACATCGCGCCAACGGTTGCGACTGCCATTCGTGATAATCCGTTGGAGGTGTCCGTTACTGCTCGTCAAATGACCGTGCCTCAGTTCGGCAACACCTTTGGCATGACGCCGAAGGAAATCAGCGTCAATGCCGTCGCCCGCATTGTCGGACGACCCAATATTTGCGTTCTTGCACTGGATCCATCAGCCAGCGGTGCCATTGCACTTGAAAAAAATGCGCGTGTCACTGGTCAGAATTGTGCAGTATTCTCAAATTCTACTCACACCAACTCGATCAAGGCAAAGAACAGCTCGGCACTATCTGCAAGTCTCATTTGCTCGGCAGGCGGTAAAGACGGAGGACCAGGAAACTTTACCCCGCAGCCTGTCACCGATTGCCCAACATTTGATGATCCTTTGGCCAGTCGACCTGAGCCATCGGTTGGTCGATGCAATTCAGCGGCACCAACCCGTATTATGTCATCGCAAACTCTTTTGCCCGGCACATACTGTGGCGGTCTAGAAATTGGTGGGTCAGCAATGGTCGATCTATCGCCTGGTGTTTACGTGATCAAAGATGGCCAATTGCTCATCAAGGACACAGCAAGCATCAAAGGTACCGGCGTTGGACTGTTCATGACCGGCATTGGCGCCACCGTCCGCTTTGAGCAGGGATCCAGCATCGATTTGGAAGCACCGACGACTGGGGCAATGGCCGGCCTCCTTATGTTCGAGGCACGGAAACAACCGATTGGCGCGACGCACGAGGTACTAAGCGACAACGCCCGCAACCTCTTGGGCACACTTTACTTCTCCCGTGGTCGCCTGCACATCGACGCCAACAATCCGGTCGCCGATAAATCGGCTTATACGGCCGTCGTCGCGCGAATGCTGACGCTCTTCGGAGGGCCGCATCTCGTTCTAAATTCAAATTACGAGTTGACGAACGTCCCGGTGCCGGAAGGCATTCGCGGTGCGGCTCAGCCAACGCGATTGGTCCATTGAGCAATTATGAAACCGAACGATACATATAAAATACTGATAGTCGACGACGACCCCATCTTCACGGCGACAGCGACGACATGTTTGAGTGGGAAAGGAAGAACGATCGTTTCTGCAGATGATGGTGCGGAGGCCCTAATGCATTTGGAGACCGCCATCTTCCAACTCGCATTGGTCGATCTGACCATGCCTAGGATCGATGGCTTTCGCCTGATCGCGATGTTGCGCGCTACGCCACGTCTTAGAGCACTGAAAATTATTGTTGTTTCATCGCGCGACGACAGCTCAGCAATCGAAGAAGCAACACGCCTCGGCATTGACGGCTATTTGACCAAACCCGTGAACTGGATCGATTTGCGCACGCAGGTTCGCCAATTCGCGGAAGGCGCAATCCCGCAAACAATCGATCGAGAAGCTAGTGGATCGAGCAGTTAGTAGAGTTAGAGCGCCAACACTCGGAGTCTTGATTATAGTTCAATCCCAAGCCACCGGTTCACTCAACCGGACTGCCCGAAGTCTCCTACCCCTTGCACGACAAAGACATCGTCGTCACCGCCTGCGGGCGCATCTCTATGCATCGCAAGAAGCTCAATATCTCGACCGCCATGGCCGGTCAGAGGCTCGGAATAAAGGTAGTCGATGACGGTATCTGGCTCGTCACCTTCAGGACCTACGATCTGGGATATATCGACTTGGAACAGAAAACACTGCAACCTATCGACAGCCCGTTCGGCCCGAGGTTGTCACCTATGCCTTAGGTACGTTCTGTTGCCCATGTTTACGGGCCGAACATGAAAAACTTGGTGGGCGATGAAGGACTCGAACCTTCGACTCATTGATTAAGAGTATGAATTCCAAAATTGGAACTACGAAAAAACAATGACTTAAATAGACGCCCGTTGCAACTAACGCCTCGTCAAGCATCACTGTTCAGCACCAACTCCCGCAAATCTCCCGCGTCGACGACAAGCGCGATAGTCAAGTTGGCACTCGCGTTTGATCTGCCTCGCACCGCGCCGCACCGTCAGGCTCTGCCAAAATG
>JABFRJ010000186.1 GCA_013141255.1 Hyphomicrobiaceae bacterium | reverse complement strand
AGACCGCAAGCACAAGACCATCTTCAGCTAAAATGACACGCGCATCCACCACCTCGCCGCGTCGTGCCAGCATGTCCTCCGCCATATGCGTCATGACGTAGCGCTTAGCGCCGATGCGATCGAAATATTTTTCCATCACGCGATAACTGAGATGAAACACGGGCGCGCCATCAAACCGGTAGCATTCCGCCACAAACACGTCCGCGCCCTGCCCTGCCGCAAGCAGTTCATCCGTCCATTCCGTATCACCCGAGAACGCCCAGACTTTCCCGCCGACCGCAATCCGCAGCGCATGGCTCGGCGCTCCCGACGGATGCACAACTTCAAATGCCGTCGCGTCAAACACTCCGAAGTGCACCGGCCTCCGCGCCTGCATCTCGACGAACGACAATTCGAACGGACGCTTCACCATAGTCGACCTAGAAAACAATGCCTCACTCGCCGCCACGAAGCGCTGACCAATCCCCGGTGGACCATAAACGACCAAGGATTTAGTGCGCTTTCTCACATACATGCCGTGCATGACCAGCCAAATCAGCCCCGCAAAATGATCGCCATGCAGATGCGAGATGACCACGTGATCAATGGACAGCGGATCAATCCCAAGCCGCGCAAAACCAATCAGCGTTGTCGCACCACAATCAACCAGCAGTCGCTCACCTGCTGCATCGAGAACATACGCCGTCTGTAGCCGCCCACCCGACCCAAAAGCATCGCCACAGCCGACAATCGTAAACTTCACCGCAGGCGTCCTCGATCAAGCCTTCGCGCTCGGCCGCGACGACACCTCACCATACCAACGCTCAACATTTTGGAATGCACTCGGCCGCTCGATCCGCGCCGGCTTCATAAAATCAACCGCCACCAATGCCGTGACGTCAGCGATTGAATACGCCTCCCCTGCGATAAACGCTCGTCCCGCCAATTCTTCATTCATGTACGCCAACATTTCCAAAGCACGCGGCTTGTTGGCCTCCCCCCACTCCTTTACTTGCGGCACTTCCAACGTGGCCATCGCCGGATGCGTATGCCGGAACGCCTGCGCGACATGCATCAACAAACCCAACTCCATGCGCCGGTTCCACATTTCAACCGTCGCCCGTCCTAACGCACCGACACCAAACAATGCGGGCTCAGGATGCGTCTCTTCCAAATAGCGGCAGATCGCGACTGTTTCCGAAATCGCCGTACCGTCATCAAGCACCAGAACCGGTACGCGCTGAAAGTGATTGAGCTTCTTAAATGCCTCGGTCTTCAACTCCTTCATGAAATCGAGTTGCTGATACGGTATGTCGAGCCCCTTCTCCGCCACGAAAATGCGAACGCGTCGAGGATTGGGGGCCGTCCGGCTTTCGAGGATCTTCATTTGAAACCTATCGAACTTGCCAGCGCCAAGGATGAGCGCGGAGTGCCAAAGCCTACCCCCACCCCCTAAGCCCGGCAAGCCTTCGACACCGTTGGAGGAACATTTACAAGCATAACAACCAAAACCCACGACCGGTAAACGCGGTGTTAGTGGTTTCAGGCCCAAAGTACGTTGCACAATTTTAGGGGTCGCACGGCCCTTAAACTACGCCCTCAGCCCGCGTCTTGAGACAGCCATGGGAGTTTTGACAGTGTCAGCTGCCGCACCGACAAATTTGGCTATTCAACGGACCACCGCGCCGAATGTCGAACCATTATCACGCGTGACAAACGCTCCCACAATCTCGACCACCAGCGACGCACGCGCTCGCCATCTCAGAAACAGCGCCCAGCAAAGCAAAGCCGAGGTTTCTGCCGCCCGCGAGCGACTATCCCAAGCGACCGATGAAAAAGTCGATGTCGAAATTGAACTGCTCGCCCTCTTCGTTCGCAACGAGTTGCAGGCCCTGCCCACGATCCCCTTGTTGGCGCTTATTTTCGCGCTCGCCGCCATGTTCTGGGCACCAATCCTGGAAGCGTCACTTTGGTTGGTTGGCGTCATCATCGCCAAATTTCTGATGGTTATGGCCTGTCGCCGCTTTGAAAAATTACCGGCGCAAGAGGTCGACCCGACGCAATGGAAAAAGCGTTTTATCGGTCTCGAGTTCCTTTCGGGCCTCGCCTGGGCCACGCTGCCGTTTGTTGGCTCCGTAACCACACCTGCGATGCACGCCTTTATCCTCGTGTCACTGGTCGTTCTCATCGCCATCCGCATCACGTTCGCTTCGACATTCATGTCGATCATCTATGTCGGCACCATCCCAATGACCATTTCAGTGGTCGTCAGTTTGATTATCCAGAACCATCCCTTCTACTTCGCCATGGCGTCAATGGCAGCCGGCCTGCATGTCTATTTCATCTTCATGGCCAAACGATTGAACGAAACGGCTCTCGCCATGCTTGAGTATCGCGCTGAAAAAGATGACCTCATCGCCGAACTCGAAGAAGCCAAATCAATTTCTGACTCAGCTCGCAGCCAAGCTGAAGCCGCCAACATAGCAAAATCGCGCTTTCTTGCCACTATGAGCCACGAACTCCGCACACCACTCAACGCCATTCTCGGTTTTTCCGAGGTGATGCACGCGGAACTTTTAGGTCCGATGCAGAACGCAACTTACAAAGACTATGCGCTGAACATCCACGACAGCGGCGCCCACCTCTTGAACCTGATCAACGAAATCCTCGATCTATCCCGCATCGAAGCAGGAAAATACGAGCTCATTGAAGAGCCGGTTCTGCTCAGCGACGTGGTCGACGATTGTTGGCGACTACTCAAGCTGCGCGCCGATGGCAAAAACCAAACCGTCACGTTGGAATTGCCGTCACACCTCCCACCGATCATGGTGGACGCACGTGCGGCGCGTCAAATCTGCTTAAACCTACTGTCCAACGCCTTAAAGTTCACCCCGCGTGGTGGACAAATCACCGTCCAAGTCGCCCCCACCATCGACGGCGGACAACGCCTCGCCGTGCGCGACAACGGCCCCGGGATCCCAGCCCATGAAATTCACAAAGTCCTACTGCCCTTTGGCCAAGGCTCCCTCGCGCACGAAACAGCGGAAGGTGGGACCGGCCTCGGCCTTCCCATCGTCAAGAGCCTGGTCGAATTACACGGCGGTACTTTCGAACTCTCGTCTCTCCTCCGCAAAGGCACCACGGCTACAGCCCTGTTTCCAGCCACCCGCGTCGTTCACGCAGGCACTTCGGTAAATCAAGCGCCCAAAGGCAACACAAAGTCTGCTCAAGCCCCATCCGAGAGAACTTACGACACCACAAACGAGGCCCGCATCGAACGCCGCAAAATCCCCCGCCTGCAACGCGCATCCCGCCTAACACCCGTCGCTAAAGCCGTGGTCCGCTAGGCGAAACACGGGCCATAACCCGCTCTTTACAGGCCGTGTCCCTGAGAGCACTATCCCCGACACGATCACGCCACCCCACCCCTAAGCCACAGCTTTGCCGCGATTGACCCCGACAGTCGCGCAAGCCTATCAAGTCGAGCGTTTACCGAGGCCCCCCTGCAATCCCCCTGTATCAACATCTGCGTGATCGACGATACCGCTGGCTTGTGCGTGGGCTGCGGTCGCACCATCTTGGAAATTGCCGGTTGGGCGAAGATGACCGACGCTCAGCACACAAATATAATGTCCGGCCTCCCACAACGTCTAGCCACCGCCGGGTTACCAATTTTGGCTCCAAGAGAACAAGCCACCACTCGCACCAACTGAGGACACGCCAATGCCAGGATGGATCGTTCTTGCCATAGTCCTGGCTATTGGCACCTTCATTGTCGGCCGCGCCGATGGCGCTACCATATATGGCTACGATCTCACCGATGCCACTGTGGCGTTTATCGGTTTTATTATCGCCGTCAGCGTTGTGGCATCGCTGGCGTCAGGCGTCCGCGGCGGCCTATTGCGTGCCATGCGCGACCTCGCCGTCTGGTCCCTACTCATGATCGGCGTCGCCGCAGGATACAGCTATCGCGACGAGCTGTTAGGCCTCGGGCACCGCGTCATTGGCGACATTGCTCCACCCGGCACCTTAATCCGCGTCGAACCTCAGGCTGAAGGCGAGCGCTCCGTCCGCATCCGTCGCCGCCCCGATGGTCACTTCATCGCCAAAACCGAAATCAATGGCGTCTCTCTCGTCATGCTGGTCGATACCGGCGCATCCACCGTCGTCCTGCGCCCAGCCGACGCCCAACGCCTCGGCATCGACCCCGACAAACTGCGCTACAACGTGCCCGTCCAAACCGCCAACGGCACCACCTACGCAGCCTCCGTCCGCCTTAAGCAATTTGCCGTCGGAACTATCGTATTTAACGATGTGGAAGCCCTCGTCTCCAAGGCCGGCGCCCTGCGCGATAGCCTGCTCGGTATGAGTTTTTTAAACCGTTTGCGCTCTTATGAGTTCTCCGGGGAATACCTGACGTTCCGCATCTGACGGTTGCATAACCAGCTCAGAGCCCATCGTTAGCAGACCCCGCGCGTGTATCTGCGTAACGGGGAACATCAATGGCGATGTCGTCATCGGGAATGCGCTTGGCTCTTGAAGCCTTAGGCACCGCAGCCGTCTTTGCCGTCGGCGCCTATGTGGCTCTCAATTTTCAAGACTTGCGCAGCATCGCCACCCGCAGCGCAGGCATCACTGCATCTGCGCCCGATAGTGCGGCAAAATCTGCCCCGCGCGACAGCATCGCATCAGTCGGCAACACCGCATCTGGCCGCTCAGTCGAACTCACCGCCAAGCGCGGCGGACACTTCTTCGTCGAAGCCGAAATCAATGGCCGCCCGGTCGGCGTCATGGTCGACACTGGCGCCACCATGGTCGCTCTCACCTATGACGACGCCCGTCGCGCAGGCCTCTCTCCACGCGACAGCGACTTCACTCAACGCGTCAACACAGCCAATGGCGTCACCCGTGTGGCCCCCGTCATGATCGAGCGCATCCAGATCGGCGGCATCATGGTCCGCAATGTCGAAGCCGCGATCCTCGAAGAGGGCAAACTC
>JABFRJ010000031.1 GCA_013141255.1 Hyphomicrobiaceae bacterium | reverse complement strand
GACGCTAAAGACGTCCTTGGTTATCCGCTTTTCGAGTTTTTGCATCTCAGCGAGGGGGAGGTTTTCGAGGTCTGTGCCCAGTGTTTCGGCGCGTTTGACGATGGCGCCGGTGATGTGGTGGGCGTCGCGGAACGGGATTTTCAGTTCGCGGACCAGCCAATCGGCTAAATCGGTGGCGGTGGAGAAGCCGCGGCCGGCTGATGCCGCCATGGTGGCTGGCACCGGCTCCAGGTCCGAAATCATGCCGGTCATGGCGGCGATGGCGACCTGATAATTGCGGATGGCGTCGAAAGTGGTTTCCTTGTCTTCTTGCATGTCTTTTGAATAGGTCAGCGGCAGGCCCTTCATCACCATCAGCAGGCCTTGGAAGGTGCCGGCAATGCGGGCGACCTTGGCGCGGCAGAGTTCGGCGGCGTCGGGATTTTTCTTTTGTGGCATGATCGACGAGCCCGTCGTCCACTTGTCCGAGAGTTTGACGAAGCCGAATTGCGGCGTCATCCAAATCACGATTTCTTCTGCCAGGCGCGAGATGTGCATGGCCGAGATCGACATGGCGGCGAGCGTTTCAAGCGCGAAATCGCGGTCGGCCACACTGTCGAGCGAGTTGGCCGTGGGGCGATCAAAGTCTAGCTTTTCAGCGGTTAAGTGGCGATCAATGGGGAACGACGTGCCGGCGAGGGCGGCGGCACCGAGTGGGCATTCGTTGAGGCGAGCGCGGGCGTCGGCGAAGCGAGAGCGATCACGGCCGAGCATTTCGACGTAGGCGAGGAGATGGTGGCCAAAGGTTACGGGTTGGGCTGGTTGTAAATGTGTGAAGCCCGGCATCACTACGTCTGTATGGGCTTCGGCTTTGGCGACGAGCGCGCGCATCAGGCCGACGAGGCCCGTGTCCATGGCGTCAATGGCGTCGCGCACGTAGAGGCGGAAATCGAGGGCGACTTGGTCGTTGCGGGAGCGGGCGGTGTGGAGCCGTCCGGCGGCGGGGCCAATCAGTTTGGCCAAGCGGCTCTCGACGTTCATGTGGATGTCTTCGAGCTCGGTTTGGAACTGGAATTTTCCGCTGGCGATTTCGTCGGCCACGGTATCGAGACCTTTCAGGATCTCCTTGGCGTCGGCTTTGGTGATTATACCTTGGGCGGCCAGCATCTCGGCGTGGGCTTTGGAGCCGCGAATGTCTTGGGGCGCCATGGCCTTGTCGAAGCTGATGGAGGCGTTTATCTCGATCATCAAATCGTCAGGTGACACTTCGAAGCGGCCGCCCCACATTTTGTTGGCGCTTTTGTCGGTCATCGCGGGCGGGCTCCTGGTGTCACGAAAGGTATAGCAGATGGCGTTTTTAGGTACGGGTGGGGACAAACCGCCCTCGCGCTCAATCATCATCATGGCGGCGGTGGCGGCGCTGCTCGGCACCGTTGCCCTATACGGGATGAAGTGGCCTGGGGGCAATGGGCCAGGGGGCAATGGTGGAGGTGTCACGCCACCGCACACGCAGGGTGGGGAAATGGCTGCGTTTGTTAAGAAGTCTCCACCTGAAGCCGTGGTGCCTATCAAGTTCGAGGATGGCGAGGGGAAGGCGCTGACGCTCGACGCTTTCAAGGGCAAGGTGGTGTTGCTCAATCTGTGGGCGACGTGGTGTGCGCCGTGTCGCAAAGAAATGCCGGCGCTGGATCGATTGCAGGGGCAAGTGGGCGGCGCTGATTTTGAGGTGGTGGCGTTGTCGGTTGACCGGGCGGGCGCGAAGGCGGGGCAGAAGTTTTTGACTGAGACTGGTGTGAAGAATTTGAAACTCTATGCAGACGCGACGGCGCGGATGGGGTCTGAGTTGCGTGCTGTCGGGTTGCCGACGACGTTGTTGCTCGACCGTCAGGGGCGCGAGATTGGCCGACTTGTTGGGCCAGCCGAATGGGATAGCGCGGAGGCGGTGGCGCTGGTGAAGGCGGCGGTTAGTGGGAAGTGATGGTTGGGTCCGGTTTTAAGCTGCCAGCTTGTTTGGGTGGCCGCCTGCGCGACCATGACGGAATTTTTGGTGAGAAGGTCCCGTGTCTGCACTTCAATACTGCGTATTGCAGTGCGCACGGGATGACACCTTGGCATCGGTATTCCGTGCCAATTCACAGCGACTTGTGCAGGGATTGGCGGTGCTTTTCGGTGGTGGTTGAGGTGCACGTGGATTGGTCGATGCGCTTTGTGAAGCAAGTGTTGAGGCGTGCGTAGAGGCGGAGTTGCGCGTTATAGGTTGCCTCTAAACAGCGTTTGTCGGCGCCGCAGGTGTTGCGAGTGCGCACGAAGTTCACGCGGTCGCGAACGATGGTGAGTTGTGCTTCTGGGATCAGGCGGGTGCGCAGAGACACGAATTGCGTATCTTCGCGGCTATTTAAAGTGGAGAGACGATGATCGGTGCAGACTAAGCGTTTTGCATCGTTGGCGAGCGAGCTCTGATCCGCACAATTAAATCCGGCGCTGGCCTTGGACATCGTGGCGACCGTCAGAAACGCAGATAGCGCTGCCGTGAAGGAAAGCAATTTCGGCATGGATCTCTCCGCTCAGAGATTTAGTTCGTGTGTCGCGTGAGCCAACCGGAGCCCGTGATCGACGAAACGCGGTGGCATCGCTATGCCACCGCCGTTCTACGATTAGATGAGGTTGATTAGAAAATTTTAGGCTGCCACCAATGCAGCAGCATTTTGACCTGCATGGGGAAGATGAAATAGAGCAGGGCAAGTAGTGCGGCGATGATGGCGATGAATACAACGGCACCGATGCCGAGGGGTAACTGATAGCTGAGGCCGGTGCCGGGGATGCCGAGCGTCATGGTGCGTTTGCCCGAGGTGCCGACGTTGACGGTGGCGCCGTGCCCGCCGAGCGAGGTGCTGACGCCGGATTTTGACAGGTTGATCTTCACGCCTGGGAAAATCGAGAACTGCTTGCGGAAACGGAAACCCATGGGGATTGTCCTTTGTGGCTGGGCGCGTCGCCGCGTGGTCTGTGCGGTCGGCGGGCTGAGATATAGGGGACACTGAACCGGTTACAATGACGCGATGCGGATCTGGTTACTGCCAATTGCTGTGGATGCGATTTTATTTGAGACCAAACAGGTTGCCGAACTTTTTGATACCTTGAACGATCTTGCCGCCGGGCGTGTTGCGGGCCTTTAGCGTTTCGAGCGCCGTCTCGCGGTCGAGTGGAATAGTGTATTTGGTGCGGTTGTCGGTATCGGCTTCGACAATGGCTTTGCGTTCTGCGGGCTTCAAAGGTCCGACGCGCGACATGGGGGGGCGGATCAGGGTGCGTTGAACAATCGAGGGTTCGCCCTTGTTGTGCAGGAATGAGACGAGCGCTTCGCCGACGCGCAGTTCGAGTATGGCGCGCTCGGTGTCAATCTCGGGGTTGGCGCGGAAGGTTTCGGCGGCGGCGCGGATGGCCTTTTGCTCTTTCGGCGTGAAGGCGCGGAGTGCGTGCTGGATGCGATTGCCGAGCTGGGCCGAGATGCGGTCGGGTACATCGCCGGGGCTTTGGGTGACGTAGTAGATGCCGACGCCTTTGGAGCGGATCAGGCGCGTTACGCGCTCGATCTGATCAAGCACGGCTTTGGGGGCGTCGGTGAAGAGCAAGTGCGCTTCGTCGAAGAGGAAGACGAGCTTGGGTTTTTCGAGATCGCCGACTTCGGGTAGCTTTTCAAACAGCTCGTTGAGCATCCATAGTAGGTAAGACGCATAGAGGCGCGGCGTGTTCATCAGCTTTTCTGCGGCGAGCAGATTGATGACGCCGCGGCCGTCTGGGGTGGTGCGGATGAAGTCGTTGATGTCGAGGGCGGGTTCGCCGAAGAATTTGGTGGCGCCTTGCTCTTCAAGCACCAGCAGTCGTCGTTGAATGACGCCCACGGTTTGCGGGGCAATGTTGCCGTACTTGGAGCGCAGTGTGGCGGCCTTCTTGCCCATCTCATCGATGACGGCGCGGAGATCCTGCAAGTCGACGATTTGCATGTTGGTATCGCCCGCTTCGCGTTCGTCGGCGGCCCAGCGGAAGGCGATGTTGAGCACGCCTTCTTGCGGTTCGGTCAGTTCAAGCAAGCGCGAGATGAGGAGCGGACCCATCTCTTGCACGGTGGCGCGGACGGGATGACCATTGTCGCCGAAGATGTCCCAGAACACGGTCGGGAAGGCGCAATGGCCGTAAGCGTTGAGGCCCATTTCCTTGGCGCGTTCGACGAGGACGGGCTTGGGCGTGCCCATCGTGGCGATGCCGGCGAGGTCGCCTTTGATGTCGGCTGCAAACACTGGAACGCCGGCGGCGGAGAAACCTTCCGCGAGGACCTGTAGCGTCACGGTCTTGCCGGTGCCTGTCGCGCCGGTGATCAGGCCGTGGCGGTTAGCGAGGCGGAGCTCGATCATTTCAGGCGATATTTCGCGGCCCTGGCGCGAGATGCCAACGAGGATTGAGCCGTCTTGCACGTAAACGCTGGGGTCTACAGATGCAGCCGCTGTGCCGTTGGCGTCTGATCCAGCTGATGTAGGGTCGACGGACATCGCGGCGTTCTCTCGGGTCGAATGGGCAAATCGTTGGAGTGGTGTGCTTAAGCGGCTGAAATGATTTCACAATTGACGCGAGTCGATAGTGTGTACGCGATTTGGCGCGACTCGACCTATAGCCTCAGAGTCGTGATTACACAGGGATTTCGACTTGGCAATGGCAGGTTGCAGGCGCATTGCGGGAGACGGTGGGGAAGTTTGGGGCGGCGCTGTCCGTGGGGTTTGTTCTGTGCGCCGATCTGCCTTACCTCCCATCGTTGCGGATTTAACGCCATGAATGGTGCGGCAATGGCGGCAGCCGAGGTTTTTTTTGAGTTCCACATATGACCGATGACATTTGGGATACGATTATTGTTGGTCAGGGATTGGCGGGCACGACGTTGGCGTGGCGGCTGGTGGATGCGGGCCAGCGGGTTTTGATGTTCGATCCAGCCGAAGCCGTGACGTCGTCGAAGATTGCGGCAGGGC
>JABFRJ010000505.1 GCA_013141255.1 Hyphomicrobiaceae bacterium | reverse complement strand
TTAGCGCCGTCACGCACCAGCATGACCGTCGCCGATGCCCGTGCGGGAGCTAGCGTTTGCGCTGCGTCTGCCATGCCAAATTCGTCCTTTAACGCGTCGCTTTGAACACGCGACCGAGCGGGGTAATAAATACTCCCGTCGTTAAACACCGCTGATAGGGCCTCGTGCAATCACTTTTGTCGGACCGCATCGTCCAACACAGCGATCTCAGCTCCGAGCATGACTTGGCATAAACCGGCGTCACCACCGCCATCGCGCCCAATATAGCAATCGTCGCGCCCATTACCCGTTGCATTGTCGTATCTCCTGAACGGCTCTAAAAGCCTGTCCAAGGATAACGCATTTACGCCCCCATCCGATCACAACAAGCACAAGCCGACATGACACAATGGACCCACACACACGTCAACCACAGAACAATGGGTGAAGCACAGAAGGTCCATCCATGAAGTCGATCCCGAGCGCGGCTTTCAATAGGTAGAGCATCACCAGCAAGGGAAAGAGCCCATAAATCAAAATGGCCCCCACAAAGACAAACATCGTAATACCAACCGGAATAGCGTCGAGTTGCCCCTCGGCCCGCAGTCGCTCAATATTGCGACAATCCTCCCCGCCAAACCACGCAACGTAATAGCGCTTGGAAAAAAAGCGAAAGCTCGCCCTGAGTGCAATACCATGCTTCGTCGGCACCGGTTTCACCGACCACAACAGCCGCAGCATCTGCTCTTGCGTCAGCACGCTCTGAATATCGACCGGTATGCCGCGCAAAATCCTGAGCTCCTGCTCATCGCAGTATTCAGAGAGATCAAATTGGGGTCGTGCTTCGATTTCGACTTGCAATTGCGATATCGACGCCATGAGAACACCTGAAGACTAACGGATTTGGCCGGGCGCTCCGACACACAACCTCACGCAGCAACACTAGCGACAACAACTTGCCCAACCGTTGCGGCTGCCGGTCTCAATTGCTTCAAAATCCCTTCGCATTGAACCGATTGGGTGGCCCGTGCCACAACAGCACTTAATCCTCGGCCTCAACCAGCGCCTTGCTCGCAATCGCATAAGCAAAGCCCGCCCGCGCGAGCGCCCTGAGATCCTTATCGCGCGTCTCAGGTGTTGGACCGCCGCGCCGCCATGCACCCAACCTTTTCCGCTCGGCAAAGCGCCGCGCTTGTGTCAGCTCATCCAACTCCGGGTCAATCGCCAGCGCGGCCTGCGCGCCACCAATGCCCTTGAGCCGCAACCCTTCCGTGATGCGCCGCTTTGAAAAGCCTTTGCCTTGCAGCGATCGCGCCCGCGCCTGTGCAAACGTCGCGTCGTTGACCATCCCAAGCGTAACCAGCTCTCCAATCGCTTTGTCGATCAGCGCACGCGTCTCTTCGCTCAGCTGTCGCACACAGAGTCGCGTCTTCGCCCGCCGCTCCAACGTCTGCCGCAACATCGTCGTACTCGCCGACCGCGCCGACAAATAATGCATCGCCGAATTCCGCAAATACGTAGCCGTCATCGGGCGTGGTTTTGCCGACGTCCTTGGTTTGGCTTTGCGCGGTCGTTCATCGTCGGACATAGGCGATCTCAGCTCGTGAGTTCGACAAGTCGATCACCGCTCTCTAACCTCGTGATCAAAGTCGGCCAAACAGCCTCAATCTTGGTGAGAAGAGCACCACGCCTCGTAATACCCCACCGCACCCAGACCAAACATGGTCCATTCGAATCCAACATTTTCAATTTAGCGAAATCGTCATCCATGGAAATAATGATAGCATCCGCGCGACCAGCAAAATCCCAGATTTCAATATCCTTGTGTCCTGCGAGCCCAACATCGCTGACGTGATCGGCGCGACAATTTTGCGTTGAAATCCAGCGCGCCAGCACAGCAGGCAATTGTTCATCGAACAGGAAGTACATACCTATTCAGCTGCAAGCACTGGATGATCGGTCTGGCGCACGGCATATTCCAACGCCGCAGTGATGTCGGCATCTGCTAATGTCGGATAATCTTCCAAAATCTCCTGGCGCGACGCACCAGCTGCCAGCAAAGCCAAAACATCGCGGACACGAATTCGCGTTCCCTTGATGCAAGGCCGACCGCAGCAAATGGCGGGATCAACGCTGATATGTTTCTTAAGATCGATCACAGCTGCATCCTCGGCAACACGGCTAATCGTATCACATGCCGCGTAGCCGCACAAATCAGATGGGCAGGCAACCGCCGTGTCGCTCATGCGGTTGAAGAAGCCCCAATACCGGCCCTATGGGATCGCCGCCAACATGGCCTGCAATTTCCGACCCCGTGCTGGATTGAGAGATGCAACCCACCCGATTGAGCCTTCGAGATGGGCGCGAAAATCCGCGTGGCCATCGCGATTTTCGGCGTCGATACCGTTGATACGGCAGTTGTGCAGAATGGCCTTCAGTCGATCAAAGCTGTCGCGCGCAACATTTGGATGCTCATTGACGACGATGCCGGTGACTTGTTGTCGCCGCCCCGGTGTCATGACCCGCGTCTTCCGCGCATTGAGCGCATAGCCATCGTCTTCCACAATCCCGTCGACCGCTTCCATTAGCGACGTTATTTTTGCAGCGAACTGGGCATCCCCCAATCCGCTCTTTGCCGACTTCAGCAAGGCCAAACTTGAGTCACTGGCCGCACATCTGTCGTCACTGAACTGACAAGTCTGTGCCTCAGTAACCCAAAGTTGGTTGGGACGTCCCACAGTGCCGTCGAACGTCAGCGAGTAGTTCGTGTACCTTTCGCATCTAGAATTCGGCGTCCTACGCCTCTTGTCGCCGACAAGCGCGCCAAGTTCAACAGCAACGTGGCTTCCATTTCGAGCAATCAGGATCTAGTCTCGCGACTGCAGCACAACCTCGCTCTTGGTGAGTGCTCCGGAGCGGTAGCCACGTTACGTGTCACGAGACGAGTGCACCACTAGGTTGCCGGGATGATAGAAGGGATTGTGCGAATGAGCAGATCTATTTTCGTCGACATCGGCGGACACTTCGGCCAGAGCGTTGCCGTCGCGCTCGACGGAGCGTGGCGGTTCGACGAAGTGCACACATTCGAGCCCCATCCCGACTATGCCCGCCATATCTCAGAGCGCTTTGCTGACGCTGTACGCAACGGCCGATTGACCGTGCACCAGGTCGCTGTGGGAGATCACGACGGCGAATTGCAGCTCTTCGGCGACAACGCCAAGGGCGGTGCCACAATCCTGCCCGGTGCACTTTCTTCCGATGACATTCGCGTGCTGGTCCGTTCGGTCGACATCAACTCGTTCCTTGGCGGTTTCGGAGCCGACGACCGCATCTATGTAAAGTTGAACTGCGAGGGTGGCGAGGTCGCGATCCTAGACAGAATGTCCGCTTTTTCCGGGTTGGCGACGCTCGCCGGAATCGTCGCCGACTTCGACATTTCCAAATCTGGCTTCGGCTACTATGAAAAGCGTCGCGTAATGCGGGCGATTGCAAAAGCAGGTATGCCGGTGATGCTGGCGGAAGCTGCCATGGTCGGCAAGACGCACGCCGAACGACTGACTAACTGGCTCAAATATTATCCGGAAATATCTGCCGGTGACGCGAAGCAGGTGCCAAACAGGCAGCGCCTGAAGCGACGCCTCAAATACATGCTTCGCGATGTCCGCAGCGCCATCGGCTTCAGCGGCAAGGGGCATCGCCGCCGCGCGTGACAGGCGCATTCGGCTGGTTACTTTGATAAGAGCGTACGTCCCAGCGTACGAACAAGGCCGCAACAAGGGTTACCCTCGGCGCGGCCTTGCTATTTGTCGGATAGGTCTCGCCGATCAAATCAACGTCTGCCCCGCAACCGCCGTGTCGCTCATGCGGTTGGAGAAGCCCCACTCGTTATAGTACCAGCTCAGCACCGAAACGAGCGTGCCGTCCATCACCTTGGTCTGATCCATGTGGCAGATCGACGAATGCGGATCGTGGGCGAGCTTCAAAGAACCTCGATGACAGGCGTTCCGGCCCCAACTTCCTTAACGACGTTATCCAGGCGCGGGGCCAACCAATTGAACAATACAAGCGTCGTCGCGTTGCCAATCCGCAACCAGACGATCGAGGGGCCTACAGAAGCGAGCGTTCGAATGTGGATGAAGTCTTCATCCTTGGTCATAATTGCGGCATTTAATTGCACGGCCAACGCCCAGATAGCGTCGTCCTCCGCGTTTGGGGACAACAAGTCAAAGACGTGATCCGCTCGAAAACCACGCGCCTTCATCCATTTGGCAAGATCGCGCGGCAATTGCGCGTCGATCAGAAATCTCATTCTGCGGCGTTTACGGTGTGGCCTCGGCTGACGGCTGCAGCATATTGCAGAGCTGCCGTGATATCATCGTCCTCAAGGTCAGGAAAATCGCGCAAGATTTCCTGTCGGGACGCGCCACCGGCCAGCATATCCAGCACGTCGCTGACGCGTATTCGCATGCTGCGAATGCATGGCCTGCCGCCACATTGTTTCGGATTGAATGTGATGCGACCTAGAAGGTTTGGCATGGCGGCGCGTTCTGTCGAAGGGTTCGGATGCTATCGAGCATACTCCATTTGGCTCGTGAATCCAATGTTTGTCGCATGCCATTCAAGACTGAAGAGCCCCGTCGCCTCGAAAGGCGGCGGGGGTATCGCTTCGTCACTCGAAGCTTAGGTCTCAAATCAACTTCGCCCAAGCAACCGCCGTGTCGCTCATGCGGTTGGAGAAGCCCCACTCGTTATCGTACCAGCTGAGCACCGACACCAGCGTTCCATCCATCACCTTGGTCTGATCCATATGGAAGATCGACGAGTGCGGATCGTGATTGAAATCGATCGACACATTCGGCGCAGTTGTGTAACCGAGAATACCCTTGAGCGGACCCTCAGCCGCAGCCTTGATCGCCGCGTTGATTTCTTCTTTCGTGGTCTTCTTTTTGGCGATGAACTTGAAATCAACCACCGACACGTTCGGCGTCGGCACGCGAATGGAGAAGCCGTCGAGCTTGCCATTGAGA
>JABFRJ010000088.1 GCA_013141255.1 Hyphomicrobiaceae bacterium | reverse complement strand
CTTATGCGCGCTCGCGGGACGATATGTTGGAAGCTGTCCGGCGCCTCAAAGCTTGGCGGCAGGTGCGGCGTTAACAATTTGGATGCCACCGGCTGATCGTGGCATAGGGCATGCAATGGGAGCATTACACCCGTCCCATTTTCCGTGGTTGGAGTTAAGCCATGGCTACCCGTAGCCTCCCCCGTCAAACTCGTCCCACCCCTCCGCAACGGTATCCGCGCGGACATTCCGCCATTGGTCCGCGACCAATTCCCGTGGATTGGCAGCGGGCAGGTGCATACTGGCGGCAGCAGACCGAGCTCAAAACGGCGCATTTGCCGACGCTTGGGGCCATGCTTGCGCCAGAACAGAACAGTTTTGGTGTACTGCGCGTGGCCATGGCGCTCGCGGTTTTGGTCTCACACTGCTTCTATCTCTGGTATGGCACCTCGACCGCCGAGCCGCTTTATAAGTGGACCGGGTATACCCTTGGCCAACATGGCGTGCAGGTGTTCTTCTTTCTTTCAGGTGTGCTCGTCGCACAAAGTCTTGCGACCAGTCAGAGCGTGCGTGATTACGCCATCGCGCGCGGACTCAGGATTTTCCCTGCGCTGATCGCGTGCGTGCTGGTGACAACGCTTGTGCTCGGCGTTTGGTTGACGACGCTTGACGTGAAGAGCTACCTCAATGCGCGCGAAGTGGCGGCCTACGTTCTCAAAACTATTTCACTCTCAACGGGATCTGCGACATTGCCCGGCGTGTTTGAAAACACCCCTGTACCGGGCGTTGTTAATTCATCGCTGTGGACCCTCAAATACGAGGTGCTTTGCTACATCATGCTCGCGGCGGTCGGCTTTGTTGCCATTCAGAGCAAGCGCCCGCAAATGGTAGCTGGGATTGCGCTTGCAATTTGGTTTCTGGTGATGCTGCAGCAGCGTCCACAGTTGCTGCCGTCGTCACCGTTTTCGCAAGTGATGCTGTACTTTTCGCTGTTCTTCGGCAGTGGCGTCGCGGCCTATGCGTTGCGCGATAAAATCAAGCTCTCTGGGCATCTCGCGATGTTGTTCCTGTTGATCGCCGTGTGGACTAACAAGACTAACTTTCAAGAGATTTCTTTAGCCTTGGCACTTGGCTATGGTTCGTTGTGGCTTGCGACCTTGCGGTTTGGTGGGTTGCGCGACTTCACCAATCACAGCGACTACAGTTATGGCGTCTATATTTACGGCGTCCCAGTCACGCAAGCGATCCTGACGCTGCACCCGGATATGAATTTAGTGTCATTGATAGGCTTTACGCTGGCGGGGGTATTTTTGGCCGCCTTTTTGTCGTGGGAGCTGATCGAGAAACCTGCATTGCGTCTCAAGCGCGTTCTTAGCCCGCGGAATGCAAGTGGGGCAGCGTATCCCATCGTCTCCGTGCATCGTCGCGCGGTTGTACAAGCTGGCTCGATGGGTGGCGTAGCTGCGCTGCAGACGGATGCAGATGTAGAGACTGACCTTGATCGGAGCCGGGCGCAGATCGAGGCACAGGTTGCTAAATTGCGTGCCGACCGGTTGGAGATCGCGGCACGACAAGCCAATGCTCAGAGTTCACGGCTCAAGGCCGAGGAACTGGCCGAGCTCAGGACACGACTGGCGCTAAGACGCAGCGCAACAGCCCGGCCAAACGGGCGCGGACACGGCTAATCTACTGCCATTAGTTGAAACACTTCACTTTGGCTCGCGTACTTTCAGCAGTGCGCGGGCCTTGTTTGCTTGTGGGCGTCTTGCGTTCATGAGGTAAAACTGTCTAGCGTTGTTTGCACGAGACATTGCAGCAAGCAATGCGAGGCACCAGACACGAGGAGACGCCTGATATGACAAAAATAACGCGCCGTACCATGGTTGGCGGAGCAGCTGCGACGGGGATGGGACTGGCGATGCCGCATATCGCGCGGGCGCAAGGGTATCCTGGAACACAGACTATCAAAATTGTTGTGCCGTACCCTGCTGGCGGGTCAACTGACATCGTTGGCCGGACTGTTGCCGATGCGCTAGCGACACTTTGGAAGACGACTGTTGTGGTAGAAAATGTTGCAGGCGCGGGTGCTAATGTCGGCATGGACCGCGTGGCCAAGGGCCCGGCTGACGGCACGACGCTGTTGGTTATTCCACCGAACATCACGACCAACCAGTTTCTCTATCAGAAGATGCTGTTCGATCCGGAGAAGGACATTGTTCCAATCTGCCAGGTCTCGAGCTTGTCCAATTTGCTGACGACGAAGAAAGATCTGAAGTTCGCGTCGGTGAAAGACTTCATCACCCATCTCAAGGCTAATCCGGGCAAGATTAATTTTGCCTCATCGGGTATTGGCACCACGATCCATCTGTCAGCCGAAATGTTCAAGCGCATGGCGGGCGTTGATATGGTGCATGTGGCCTATCGCGGCTCGGCACCGGCGCTCAACGACCTCGTCGGCGGTCAGGTCGATGTGATGTTCGATAACCTGCCGTCCGTTTACCCCCACGTCAAAGCCGGCACGCTCAATGGCATTGCGGTCACGGCTGCCAAGAAGGTGTCGTTTGCACCTGAGTTCCCGACCGTTGCGGAGACGGTTCCTGGATTCGATGTTCAGTCATGGTTTGGGATCGGCGTTCGTTCTGGTACGTCTGCCGAGATCATCAAGAAGATCGAGACAGACATTATTGCGATCTGCAAACAGGCAGATGTGCGTGAGCGACTGGCGCGCGCGTCGATGGAAACCGTGGGTTCGGCGCAACCTGAATTCATCAAGTGGGTCGATATTGAGCGTAAGCGTTGGGGCCAATTGATCACTGATCTCAAAATCACGGCACAATAAATCGAGTTCGACGTTCACGGAATGCAGCGGCGGCCATCTTGGCCGCCGTTTTGCGTTTGTGTGCGAGAGCGCGCGGGCTCAAGTGTTCCCGGTTTCAGCGATGGCAGCGGGTATGGCGGCTTCGCGCTCTTCGCGGTTCAATAGTCCTGTTGGATTTGCGCGCCCCGGCATCAATTTGCGGAAATGCGCCCACCGCGTTTCGGCGATGCCTGCCAATCGTTCTAATTCGGCCAGCGGTTCGGCCGCATCATCGACGCGCAAGTCGAGCAATGGGTAATCTTCCTCGTCATGGATCAGCACGGCTGCCGCTTGCTTGCCGCGCTTGTCGCCGCCTGCTGCTTCACCTGCTTGCATTGCTGCAATCAGGCGTCGACCGAGGGGGAGATCGTTCGCTGCTTGATACGCCGCGAGCGTTGCGTCGATGACTGTATCGCCCGCTAGCATATTGCCTGCGATTGATAGACCCGGCGCAACCCGGTGTCCGCACCAATCGACACACGCAGCACCGGTGTAAGCTGCTGTGCGCCCCTCGCGATCCATGACATGGACTTGGCGATGATCGCGACCTTCGTCCGCCACTTGCAGCAGGCGGACCACATCATCTGGCGTCGCGCCTGCGCTGAGTAAGGCGAGGCCACGAGCGCGAAACATCGGATTGATAAAGGCTTGGCTCGCGATCGCGCCGACGCCGGACTTGATGGCTGGCACCAGTGCGCCAACGGCTAAAAACTTTGATGCAACAGCAATGCCGATATGTCCGGCCTCGGCGTCGTGAGCGATGATCGACCAAGTCATGGCGGCCTCGGACGTGCGTAGGTTGTAACGTGGAGTTGGTATCGCGCCTCTTATAGCATGGCCAACGGTGATTTACGTCTCGGTGGTGGGAAGGCCGTGTCGATGGCCTTGAGATCATCGGCATCGAGCTTGACCGACATCGCTTTGGCGTTGGCTGCGACGTGATCCAAGTGGGAAGCTTTAGGTATTGCGACAACGCTTGGTTCGCGGAGGATGGCGGCTAATGCAATAGCGGCAGGTGTAACCGCGTGTTTTTTGGCGAGGCTTGCGAGCGTAGCGTTGCCCAAAATATCGGCTTGGCCCAAGGGCGAGTACGCCATCACCATCACGTTTGAACGACGGCATTCGGGCAGCAAATCGTATTCGATGCCACGTTCGCCTAAGTGATACAGCACTTGGTTGGTGACGCATTCAGCGCCGTGCTTGACCTGAGCGAGTTCGGCCATATCGTCATGATCGAAGTTCGAGACGCCCCAACTGCCGATCTTGCCTGCGGCCTTGAGAGTTTCAAAGGCTTCGACGGTTTCGGTGAGCGCATAGGATCCTCGCCAATGCAGCAAGTAGAGATCGATTTTTTCGACCTTCATACGCTTTAAGCTGCGCTCACAGGCGGCTATCGCACCTGATTTCGAGGCATTGTGAGGATATACTTTGGAGACCAGAAAAAGTTCGTCGCGGCGGCCCGCGATGGCTTCGCCGACAACTTCCTCGGCGCCACCTTCGCCGTACATTTCAGCCGTGTCGATCAGGGTCATACCGAGGTCGATGCCCGCCTTAAGTGCGCGGACTTCAGCGGCTTTTGCGTTCGAGCGCTCGCCCATATGCCATGTGCCGAGCCCCAAGGCTGGAACCGTCGCGCCGGATTTCAGGGTAATGGTGCGCATGTTCGTCTCCGTAGGTTTTATTCAGTGACGTTCGCGTTCCAATTTTTTCCAGAATTCATCGCCCGCCTCGCGCGCGGCTGTGGCGCAATCACCTTGGCAGCCAATCCAGGTGCCATTGGGCATTTCGACTTCGCTGTAGCGTGCGCCATTGACCTCGATATCGCGGGTTTTGAGTGTCATTGCCGTCGCGCCCGCGGACTTTGATGTGACACGGATCTGACCCTCACTGATGATGCGGCGGGGATGTTGCTTTTGATACCACAGGCCGAACGCGAGCACGCCGAAAACGAGGGTGGCCATGAGGAAGGCCATGGTGCGTCCAGACATGTTTTGGCCCTGCGGTTTGCGTTAGGTGCGGCGGCCGAATAGCCGCTCAATATCGGTCAGCTTTAACTCAACGTATGTAGGACGCCCGTGATTGCACTGTCCCGAATAGGGCGTGGCTTCCATTTGACGGAGCAACGCATTCATCTCGTCGCCGGTCAAGCGGCGGCCAGCGCGCACGGAACCGTGGCAGGCCATGGTGGCGCAAACGGCTTCCA
>JABFRJ010000211.1 GCA_013141255.1 Hyphomicrobiaceae bacterium | reverse complement strand
GGTCAGGCAGTATACCCTCGAAGATGACGGGGACGGTGGCAGTTGTATCGGTGACGGCGAAGCTGACATGGGTCCCCTCACCGCGTTTCAGTGAGTCTTTGGCGACCAAGCCGCCCAAGCGGAACGATACGCCTTTGGCGACGTCTCCAGCAATGACGCGGCTGGGTGGGTAGAAGTAGTCGACGCCTTGACGGAGCGCGAACATCATTAGAATCGTGGCGACGGATAGACCGGCGACTGCGAGGCCGATGAGTGCGCCGCGGCGTTGCTTGCGGGTCATGGCTTTGCTCCAGATTTCAATTGAGTGGCGGCGCGCGCGATGATGGCATCCAGATCTGAGAGGATAGAAGCGGCGCTTGTATCAGCCTTCAATGCGGCTTTGGCGTCGGTGCTGGCTTGTTTGGCTTTTTCAAGGTCGCCCGTAACGACATAGGCTTGGACGAGGCGTTGCCAGCCTTGGGCGTCGTTCCCGTCCTTTTTGAGGCGGGCGGCGAGCCCGTCGATCATTCCGGATATCATACGGTTCCGATCTGTATCGGTCATGCTCTCGGCCGCCTTCACATCGTCAGCGCCGGGGCCACGAGCGCGGGATGAGCTGGCGACGGCAGGGGACATGTTTGGCGCAATCGCGGCTAGGCGCTGTTCGACCAGCGGACGCCAGGGCGCGTCGGCTTCGGCGCCAGCGAGAAGCGCTTTGTAACCAGCTACGGCTTCGGTAGTTTTGCCGTCTTGTTCCTTGGCGAGGGTGAGCCAAAATTTTGGTTCGACGCGCGAGGGTTCGAGGGCATTCAAGCGCTCGTAAGCCGCACGCGCTGGCTCGACGACAATACCATTGTTGGCCATGACTGTGGCTTCGGCGAAACCTTCGAGGCGGTTGGTTGTTTCGCCCAAAATGCGAGTAGCGTTTTGGAAGGCGCGGGCTGCGTCGTCAAAACGCTCGAGGCGGAAATAGACTGGGGCGATAACGTCCCAACCTTTGCCATCGTCGGGGTTGCGTGCCAGTTGGGCTTCGACTTTGACGATCAGATCGTCGAGCGGTGCGTTTTTAACGTCGGCGACTTTGCGCTCGGTGAACGGGCGTGCGGGCAAACCTGGTGAGCCTATGGTGATGTAGCCCGCCAATGTCAGCAGGGGGACGGTGGCTGCGAGTACGAGCCCAACTTTGGCGGCGAGCAGGTTCGAGTTTGCAAGCGTGGGCTTGGCGCTCGGTTCAGCTACCCGCAACATTCGGCGTGCAATTTCACGTCGGGAGAGCTCGGCTTCTGGCCCGGCGATGACGCCGCGAGCGAGGTCGTTTTCAAGTTCGGTCAATTGGTCACGATAGACGGCGAGGTCTTTTGGATCGTGTGTGGCGGCAGTGGTAGTTGGTGTATGGGATGTGAGTAATGGGCGGACGACGGCGGCCAAGGCCACCGCAGTCAGTACCGCACATACGATCCACAACAGCATTCTACACTCCGTCTTGCTTGCCTTTGGATAGGGGGGCTACCGGGCAAAGACAAGGCGACTTCGTGTTGCGGGGGCGTGCGATGGGGTCGCGGCTTGATTTTGGGGCATTAACGTAAGCTATGGCATAGTCCAGGGCGGTGATGCGACCGTCCAAGGGCTGCGAGCGCGGGGCTGGATGGCTTAACCCACGGCGCTCCAGGTGCCGTCGCCATTGCGACAGGCTGTCCCACGCATGGCTTGAGGGCGGCCATCAATGTAAACTGTGTGGGTGTAGTCGCGACAATCGCGACCGGCGCGCTGATAGGGTGGTGCCGGAACGATCTCGCCGTAGCGGCCATTGTCTGGGTTGTTCCAGCGATGCGGCCTGCCCGAAGGTCCGCGCTCAAAGGCTTCATACTCGGCGCGTTGGGCCAGCATGCGGTCGCGTTGATCGAGTTGGCGGCCGATGTCGTTGCCGATAATACCGCCAGCGAATGCGCCGACGACTGTACCGAGGATCTTGCCGTTACCTTTGCCAAATTGGTTGCCGACAATGCCACCGAGCACAGCACCGGCACCCAGCCCAACATCGGCCTTGTTGGCTTCGCCATTGGGGCCGCTGCAGGCGGAAACTACTATTGCTAGGGTGGCTACGGCGGTTCGTGTCTTGGTCTTCATTTGGGTTTCGGCCCTCTTAGGCAAAGTCGGACATCGGGAGATGGCACCACGTGATGATTGCCGCCGGTTAGAACCGGCATGGCGCATGCCCGATAATTTGGAGTTATCAAGGCCGCGCGATTCGGGCGAAACTTCGACGGACTATCTCCGTTACGCTGCGGCCAAAGGGAGAATTAGCCGAACTTTTAGGCCGCCGAGGTCAGATTTGCCACGCTCGAAGGTACCTGCGTTTGCCGACGTGAGATCAGCAACGATGGAATGACCGAGACCGGAGCCTGGTTGGGTTTCATCGAGGCGGCGGCCGCGCTGGACGGGGGCTGCCAGTTGCTCGTCGGTGAGGCCGGGGCCGTCATCTTCAACGAGCAGTTCCAGGCGAGCGGGTGTCGTGTCGGCCAATGGGCGTGCCGTGAGCCGCACTGTGGCGATGCTCCATTTGCAGGCGTTGTCCATCAGATTGCCAAGCATTTCTTCGAGGTCTTGGCGTTCGCCTTTGAAGCGCAGCCCGTCGGGGCAATCGACAGAAATATCGAGCCGTTTTTCTTTGTAAATGCGCTGAAGTGTGCGGGCGAGGGCTTCGCCGACAACCTTCACATCGGTCGCGCGACCAATGACGCCGACATTGGCGGCCATGCGAGCGCGATTCAAATAGTGGGTGACCTGATCGCGCATCAGTTCGGTTTGCTCGATGACTTTGCCACCGAAGGCGGATTTGTCGTCGCGAGCTTCATTGACGAGCACGGCGATAGGCGTCTTGAGGGCGTGCGCGAGGTTGCCGACCTGAGTGCGGGCGCGTTCGACGATTTCCTGGTTGGATTTGAGGAGCGCGTTGAGTTCGGCTTGCAGGGGGGCAATTTCGGCGGGGACTTTACCGTCAAGGCGCTGGGCGTCGCCGGTGCGGATGGCACTTAAGTTTTTTTCAATAGCGCGGAGTGGTTGGAGACCGAAGCGGACTTGAAACAGTGTGACCGCGATCAGACCGAAACCGGCAAGCGTGAGTGCTTGGAGAAGGCGGGCACGGAAGGAACCGAGACTGCGTTCAACCTCCGCCAAGGTGCCAGCAACAGAGATTGAGTACCGCTGTGCTTCAGCCCCTTGACCAAAGACGTGCATCACTTCGACCACGCGGAGCGTTTGACTGGCGGGGCCAATGACGGTGGCCCAGCGTTTTTCATCATCGCCGGGATCGACATTCAGTTCGCTTGGCAGCGGGTAAATGTCATCAGCGAGGGATTCTGAAATTAGTCGGCGTCCCGGCTTGTTTTCGAGCGGCTTGATTTGCCAATACCATCCGGATTGCGACACGGAAAACAGCGGTTCGCCGACATCGTTCGACGTGCCAGGGACGTCACCGCCGTTGTCAATACTGTCGGACTGTAGGACGGTGAGGAGTAGGCCGAGGCGACGATCATGGGAGGCAACGGTGTCGTTGCGATAGAGAGCGTAGATCAACACGCCCGCCAGCGGCAGGACGATGAAGGTCCAGGCCACCGTGGTGGCAAAGAGGCGGAACGCGAGGGAGTTAAGCTGCATCGCCGCCGGGGGATAGCCTGTAGCCGAGACCGCGAATGGTGATGATCATTTCCGGCGGGATCTTTTTGCGCAAGCGACCGATAAAGACTTCGATGGTGTTGCTGTCACGGTCAAAGTCCTGCTCGTAGAGGTGCTCGACGAGTTCTGTGCGCGAGACGACGCGGCCGTTATGATGCAAGAGGTAGGCAATCAAGCGATACTCGTGGCTGGTCAGTTTAATCGGTTGGCCGTCGAGGGTGACGCGGGCAGTTTTGGTATCAAGGCGGAGCGGGCCGCATTCGATTTCGCTTTTTGCATGGCCGGAAGCGCGGCGGACTTGGGCACGAATGCGAGCGAGCAATTCTTCCATATGGAACGGTTTGGCCAAGTAATCGTCGGCGCCTGAATCCATGCCGGCGACTTTATCGCTCCAACGGTCGCGTGCGGTGAGCAGGATGACCGGCATTTTTTTTTCTTGGCGACGCCATTGTTCAAGCACACTCAAGCCGTCCATCTTGGGCAGGCCGATATCGAGGATGACGATGTCATACGGTTCAGTCTCGCCGAGGAAAAAGCCCTCCTCGCCGTCAGCTGCGCTGTCGACGGCAAAGCCGGCGTCGGTCAGAGCTCTGACCAGCTGCCTGTTCAGATCCTTGTCATCTTCGACCACTAGAGCGCGCAAAACCCGTCCTCCGTCCTCGGAGCGCTGACACGCGCTCGAGTTGCAGCTCGGCCCTTGTTTGGGCCGTGCCTATTGTCTTCTTTATAGCCTAGGCGCCCGTGCGGATCAAAGACGAGTTGGCGCCATGGTGTGATGGTCGCTTTTACGGCTCAAACGGCCTGACGGCACTGACAATTAAGGTTTTAACGCTGCCTTTTGGTTCGCGGAGAAGCAGCTTGTAGGTAAATTGGCCGACACTCGAACAGAGGGTGACCCGGACCACATCGCCGAGGTGGCGCTGTTTGGCTTGAGCGTGGAGGACGCTGACGCTGACGAGCGATTCGCGGCGGATGACGTCGCCGGCCTCGGCCCAATCGGTGAAACAGTGGGTGGTAGTGGCAGTGGTTTCGGGCGCGACGAAGGATTTGGCTAGCCTATCGGACAGGGCAACCTGACCATCAGACAGAGCAACGTGGACCGGCGCTAGGAGCGCCAGTCCAAGTGTCAACGTCACGATGGTGGGATGTTTGATCATGAGGGCAGTGTGCCGTATCGGGGCTGAACTCATGGTGAACACGAGTTGGGTGAACACGAGTTGGGTGAACACGAGTTGGGTGAACGCAAGTTGGGTGAACACGAGTTGGGTGAACGCAAACGTAGTGATCATATCCAAAGCTGGAATGGGCGGCGCATCAGGGGTTGAGCGGCGCGCATACGGCCGACGACGGTCAAGATAATGCCGATCACGCCACCTAGCGCCTCGA
>JABFRJ010000396.1 GCA_013141255.1 Hyphomicrobiaceae bacterium | reverse complement strand
GCGCTAGAACGGTCAACCAGAGAGCCCCAGCCCAACCAAACACCCGCCCGCGTCGGCTGCTAGGTTTGTCTCCCACCATCATCAACGACATCAGCACGAACGCCAGAATTACGTTTGTCGCTATATGCCCAACTAGCCCCACCCCAGCACGAGGACCAGCCTGGGTCCAACCAACCAAATCCGCAGTTGTACCCGCCGCGAGCCCCAACAACAGAGCACCCGCGACACGTGGCCAAAAACCAGACGCGGAAGGCCAGCCCAGCAAACGTGCTGTGATCTGCGGACAGATCAACAACACCAAACCCGTCGAAGCTTCGAGTAGTGCTTCAAGCGTCAGCAACTTGCCAATCATAGCACCTCAAGACCAAACTTGGGCCGACACGACCGCTAATCGGTCAAGCGTGCACACGACAAGCATTAACGCCGAACGCCATTTTTCTTATCTTCTTGATCCTGCCAAAACGTACTGGGGTTAAAGCTGTTGTCTTGCTCACCGCTCGCTAAACCATCAAACAACCCGCCCGTTGGCTTTGCCTTAGCTTGTGCAAAACGCGCTGTGTAATCTCCCGCGAGATGCCGATTCAAATCAGTCTTGATTGCCTGTGCTTTACGATCAGTGCAGTAATCAGGCGTCGCGGCAACCGCGCTCACCGATTGAAAGGTTTTATCGTAGGCCTTTTCAAGGTTGATCAGCTGCGGTTGCGCCGCTCCCTGCGCCGCTTCTGCCGCGAGATAATTGCGCTTCAGGCCTGCCGCATCGAAGTTAAAGCCACACTTTTGTGCTCGTGCCGCTGTCCATCCAACCTGCATTGGCTTCGCCAGTGGGTCGTCGTTACTGATTTTCAAACCGTCTTCGTTGGCAGCAGGCGCTCCATCAAGCAGGCTAGCCGTGGTCAGCCCTGCGCTGCCGCCCGAGTTGCCACAGCCTCCAAGTAGTCCAGCAAGCACACCCGCCCATAAGATTTGTGCCCAGCGATGACGATGCACCATAGCGAATCCCCCAAAACCTACGCCGACAGTTGCTGAACGCCCGTCACACGTCAATACGCCCTCTAGTCACGACACATGTCAGTTCCCACATACAATTTACTGAACGCATTTTACAATTTGATCCAAGCCTTAACTTGAAGGGCTTGAGGCTTTCTGCGATAGTGGCGCAGAATTCACGGCGCAAAAGCCGTTTTTGGGAGCGAAATCAATGGGTAGCATGAGCGTCTGGCACTGGCTGATCTTGCTGGTCATCGGCCTGCTTGTGTTCGGCGGCAAGGGCAAGATCTCGTCGATCATGGGCGACATGGCCGAAGGCATCAAAAGCTTCAAAAAAGGCATGGCCGAAGACGAAACCAGCAAAGAAGCCGAAGATAAGAAAAAGCTTGAGATGCAAAAGACGGTCGACAACGTCTCAACGGGTACAAAAACCAGCTGAAGGGAGGCGCGCAATCAATCGTCCGATTGCGAGCAGCAGCTCAACAGTGTTCCGCGCGCCCGGCTCGCTTGAGTAAAGCGGTCGGGCCTGCGTTTATCCAGCGTTTATTGAACTCATGTGGTTTTCAAACACATTTGACCAATGCCTCGCGACCAACGGCATCGACACGCTTCTAAAATTAGCGAACCAATATCCGTCCGCTATCCGACTATAGACCTGACCGCCCGACTGCTTCGAAAGATCTGCCACAACAATGTTCGATCTTACTTCAAGTAAATTGCTGATCCTGGGTATCGTCGCGCTCATCGTTGTCGGCCCCAAAGATTTGCCGATTCTGTTGCGGACGATCGGCAAATACGTCGGCATGATCCGACGTCAAGCCAACGAGTTCAAATCCCAGTTCGACGACGCCATGCGCGAAAGCGAATTGGATAGCATCAAACGTGACGTCGAAAACATGGGCCGTGACGTCGAAAACACAATGCGCAAAGCCGAGACCGACCTCGAACGCGAGATCAAATCCGTCGACACCGACATCGATCAGTCGATCCAATCGACTCCGGCAACGACCAAATACGAAAGCGACAACCCTTCGTTAGAGCTACCAACTGTTACAGACCCGATCCCGAGCCCAGCCGAGACCACAGTTAAAACTGGCACCTAGTCAGACCGACCAGACGATCATTCATGGCGGTCGACAATCACCCGTCCTCTTCAGAACCAGACCGCTCAAAACCTTAAAAGCCTGACACACGAAAAGATCTGCTGCACGATGAACGAAGTTGCTCATAAAGACGGTACCGCTCTTCCCCCCGGGCATGATGAGATCGAAGCGTCCAAAGCGCCGCTGATGGAGCACTTGATTGAGCTGCGGCAACGCTTAATCCATTCGTTGCTCGGCTTCCTCGCAATGTTCGTTATCTGCTTCTACTTCGCCAAACCCATCTACAATATTCTCGTCGGTCCCTTCGTTCGCGTTGTGGGCACCGACAAAGCCAAGTTGATCGCCACTCACTTCCTCGAACAACTCTACACAAACATCAAGTTGGCCATGTTTGGCGCGGCGTTTCTATCGTTCCCGCTGGTCGCATACGAAATCTACAAGTTCGTCGCCCCAGGCCTCTACAAGAACGAACGCGCGGCATTCCGCCCCTACTTATTTGCAACCTGGACACTCTTCGTCGCAGGCGCGCTCGTCGTCTACTATGTTGTAATGCCGTTGCTCATTCAATTCTCCGTCGACATCACCCCGCAAAAAGGCGGTGACGGTAACGCAGCCATAGAACTCCTGCCCAAGGTCTCGGAATACTTGTCGCTTATTATGCAATTAATCCTCGGCTTCGGCATCATCTTCCAATTGCCCGTCGTGTTGACGCTACTCGCGCACGCCGGGGCTCTAGATAGCGTCGCCTTGGTCACCTTCCGCCGCTATGCCATCTTCGGCATCGCCGCCGTCTCAGCCGTCCTTTCACCGCCCGACCCCTTTTCAATGCTGGCCATGATGGCTCCAACAATGGCCCTCTATGAAATTTCAATTCTGCTAGTGCGCCAAATCGAAAAGAAGAACGCCACGCCTCCAGCGAAGACGTGACGTAAAAATGTAGACCGGTGTTCGGTGAAGAAACCCGCTCCTATTTATTGAGCAGATCCTTCACAATCCCACCGGCTTTGCCAAAGTCCATTTGGCCGGCAAACGCAGCTTTAAGCGCACCCATGACTTTGCCCATATCCTTGCCGCTAGCCGCGCCCGTGTCAGCGATGGCTTTGGCAATCGCCGTCTTCATCGCAGTATCGTCCATCTGCTGCGGCAGATAACCTTCGATGATCGCAATCTCACCGAGTTCCTTGTCCGCAAGATCCTGCCGATTGCCCTTGACGTACTGCTCAACGGAATCACGCCGTTGCTTGATCATTTTGGTCATCACATTGACGATGCTGCCCTCATCAATTTGATCCTTCCCACTCGGTCGCGCCTCAATATCGGCCGACTTGATCGCCGACGTGATCAACCGGATCGTCGACACTTTGAGTTTGTCTCCGCCCCGCATGGCGTCTTTCAGATCGGCGGTTAGTTTTTCGCGCAGCATGGCTTTGCTCCCTTTTTACTCTCCGGCTTCATAGGACCGATGGATCAGAAGCTCAAGAGCGCCCAACTGAGCCCAAATACAGACCAAATCCACCCATGCACCGATACGCCCGTAATTGCGCACAGCAAAAGTTGACCCCCGCGCCCCTTTTGACTACGAGAGCGAAGATGCAACACGCCGCAAGGCCCTTGCTGGGAGCTCCTCATGACCGCCGCAACCAAATCCACCGTCCCCCAGCCTTGGACCGAAGCGCCCTTGACTGCGCGTTTAATCCTCGCCGACGGCTCCGTCATTGAAGGACGCGGACTTGGCGCAACCGGCCAAGCAATCGGTGAAGTCTGCTTCAATACTGCCATTACTGGCTATCAAGAGATATTAACCGACCCCAGTTACGCTGGCCAAATCGTGACCTTCACGTTCCCCCACATTGGTAATGTAGGCGCCAACGCTGAAGATACTGAAACGTCAAATCTATCGATGCGCACGGGTGTCCGCGGCTGCGTCCTCCGCGCCGACATAACAGAACCCTCAAATTACCGCGCTACCGAGCATTTGGACGCCTGGCTCAAAGCCCGCGGCATCATCGCAATATCAGGCGTCGACACGCGCTCGCTCACCAATCGCATCCGCGAAAACGGCATGCCAAACGCAGTCATCATCCACGACCCGACAGCCAAATTTGACACGGCCAAACTAAAAGCCGAAGCCAAAGCTTGGCCCGGTCTTGATGGCATGGATTTGGTGCCCGACGTGACTCGCGCGCAATCATTAAAGTGGGACGAAAAGCGTTGGGTTTGGAGCACAGGGTATCAAACCCTTGACAACCCTGAGTTCCATGTCGTCGCCATCGACTACGGTCTAAAAACCAACATCCTGCGTAGCCTGGCCAATGCCGGATGCAAAGTAACAGTCGTGCCCGCCACAACCAGCGCCGAAGACATATTGGAGCGCAAGCCAGATGGCATCTTCCTCTCCAACGGCCCCGGCGACCCGGCGGCGACTGGTAAATACGCAGTCCCTGAAATCAAAAAACTTATTGCCAGTGGCCTGCCCTTGTTCGGCATCTGCCTCGGCCATCAGATGCTAGGCCTTGCACTCGGCGCCAAGACGCACAAAATGCATCAAGGTCATCACGGCGCCAATCATCCGGTAATGGATCACACGACCAGCAAAGTTGAAATCGTCTCGATGAACCACGGCTTTGCCATCGACGCCAAAACACTACCAAGTACTGTGGAAGAAACTCACGTCTCGTTGTTCGATAAATCAAACTGCGGCATTCGACTAAAAAACAAACCCGTCTTCTCCGTACAGCATCACCCCGAAGCCTCGCCCGGCCCCGAAGACAGCCACTACCTCTTTACCCGCTTCGCCAATTTTATACGCGCGAGCAAGGGCAGCCCACAGCTTGCCGAACGCTAAACACTAAAAGCATTATGCAAATAGGGGCGACGCTGCGGTGTTGCCCCCTTGTTCAAAATTGCAAAGCAATCCAACGCTCAGGCGATCTTGCCACCGAGTTCATCCTCGACATGGACACGCAAG
>JABFRJ010000287.1 GCA_013141255.1 Hyphomicrobiaceae bacterium | reverse complement strand
ATTCGCAATAAATTTCACAACGTGTTCGCATCGGAATACTGGTTTGAAGCCTACGATCTGCCCTACCCCAAGCGCGTGATCACCGATACCGGCAAGACGCAGTACTTATTTCGCATCAATAAGGGCATTGAGGACCTCGGCGAAAGTATCAATCATCATATGCCCGAGGCGCAGCGTCCCATTCCGTTTTCCAACATGGTCTACTTTGGCGATGGGGAAACGGATGTGCCGTCGATGGCCGTTGTGCGCAAAAATGGCGGGCACGCGATTGCGGTTTATGGTGAGCCTGAGGGCCGCGTGAAGTGTGCCGATTTATTGCAAGCGGGACGTTGCGATTTCATCGCTGAGGCCGACTATCGGCGCTCGTCGGATCTGTTCAAGCGCACCTGTTTGATCCTTGATCGCATGTTGGCCGACATCCGCATCGCCGAAGAGACGTGGGCGTTGCAGCGCACATAGCGATCACGTGTCAGCGACTATCTCGTGGTTCGTTTTGGCTTAGGCCTGCGCTTGTTGTCGGTCGCGTCTTCAACTGCGCTGCCGTGCGGGGTTTTTTCCCACTTGAAGGGGTCCCAAATCAGTTGCCACAAGGCGCGGTAGGACATGGCGGAGATCAGCAGCCAATAGAGCGGCATCAACATTGGTCGGAGCCCAACCGTGTGGCCACGTTTACGCGCCGCAATCCAACCTGTGGCGATGGAGGCGACGTAGCCCATGATCAGTGTTGCTGTCGCGACGCCCCATACCAGTGGTGCGAGCAAGGGTTCCGCTCCGATGCCAACTCCGAAAAGCGTTTCCGCGCCCAGCGCCAGATAGAAATACGGATGCACCAGCGCCGATAATATCAGGCCGGTCATGTAAAGATGCAGGCCAAGCGTGCGGGCAAATCCTAATTCGCGCCGCAGCGCGCGGTGGTCGCGCGTGTGGACCAGTACTGTCTGCATCCAACCTTTCAACCAGCGTGTTCGTTGTGTGCGCCAGGCGCGGAGTTTGCTTGGTGCTTCCTCCCAGGTTGTCGAGGCGATCATAGTGGTCTTATAGCCTAGGCGTGCGATGCGGATGCCGAGGTCGGCGTCTTCGGTTACGTTGTAGGGGTCCCAACCGCCGAGGTCATCGAGCAATCGGCGCGGGAAATGATTGGATGTGCCGCCTAACGGCACGGGTATGCCGAGCCGATCAAGGGCGGGGAGCACCGCGTCGAAGAGTGCGGAGTATTCAAAGGCAAACTGTGTGGTGAGCCAGCCCTGACGAGCGTTGTAGATATTGAGGCAGGCTTGGGCGCAGGCGAGATCGGAGCCGTGCACGACGAAAGCGTGGAGCGCTCTACGCAACTGGTCTGTCTCGGGGCGATCTTCGGCATCATAGACGACGACGTAGTCGCCGCGCGCGAGCGTAAGGGCATAATTGAGCGCTTTCGGTTTGGTGCGGGGTTGTCCGTCGGGCACGATGACGACGCGCATGTGAGCGGGCAAATTCTGGCGCAACATCGCGGATTGGGTGGCGATATCGACTTCTTCCAACACCAATAGAATATCAAGTTTTGCCGCCGGGTAGTCGAGTTTTTTTAAGCTCGATATGAGGCTTGGTAAAACGCATTCTTCATCGTAGAGGGCGACCATGATTGTGTAGACGGGGAGTTCAGCGTCTGGCACTCGTGTCTGGTGTTTGATTTGTGTCGACGGACGCGCACGGAACAGCTCTGTCAGCGCCACGCAACGAATTGCAACAACGCCCATGAAAAAGACGGCAAGACTTGTGGCAGCTGCGGCAAGTGTCAGGCGTGGATCGATGCAAATTCCGCCGATGATGACGCCGATGAGGATGGCTGCAAACAATGGTTGCCAAGCGGGACCGCGGCGCGCGGCGGAGACCTCGGGCTGGGTGCGTGCGAGGCCGCGCGTGGCGTCTGACAGCAAGGCGGCGGAGGCTCGTTGCTCGAGGCTTGCGCGAATGCAAACGTCGGGAGCGAGTACAACGATGTGCCCTGCACGGCGTAACTCGTCCGCTTGGTTCGCGATGTCCTTGGGTTCGGCATGGGTTGCTGAGATTACGAAGGCCATGCGGTGGCGCCAGATGATCGCGAGGGGGCGATTGAGTGAGGGTGATTCGAGTTGTGCGCGCGCTTCAGTGGCGCTCAACTTTAATTCGAGATCCCAGGCGACGGTCGGTACACCGCAGGCTCGCGCGAGTGCACTGCTGTAGCGTTCTGGCGTGATGCTGCCGGTGGCATGCAACACGCGATGGAGTGGCAGATGACAAACGGCGGCTTCGGCACGGGCGACTGCGAGTGTGGTCGGGCTCAAGACCGAGATGAGGAAATCATAGCCTTGCTGCGGCGGCGCCAAGACAACCGGAATGTTTACACGCGCACGATTATGCACGTCTTCAGGTTGCGTCGCGAGACGCGATGAAGTCCGCATATTGCTTGTGTTCGGAGCGCGGCCACCCTTGCCGCGGCCCAACTGCCACCCTGCCACCCCAGATATCCCCACACACAGAGTGTTATTCGTCGTTTTTTGGCCGTACCGGCATTCGAAAAGCGCTAAACATGCTTCGGTCGTTGCTTGGGGCGGTTCCGGTGCCCCTTGCGCGCTCGTCGGTAGGTGAGATTAACTGTGTGAGCCATGGTCATTCAAGCATTGGTTGCACTTCAATGGTGACGCAACCTTGTTGGCGTCCAGGCCCTTTTTGGTAAAATTCCTGATGTTTTCTGCACTTACCCGATCCGCCTCAACCCGTCTGGGTGGTTTGCGTCATCTTGGCGCATCCTCCGGTGGTAAAACGTCCGTTCTAGCTGTGACGCATCGAGCGGGTGCGTGTGCCGGAGTAGTGGCGGCCTTCGTCGCTGTTTTGCTGACGGCACTTGCAGCCGCACCCGCGCTTGCTCAAGCCAACGACGGGGCAGCGGCCAGTAAGCGGGCCGTGCTACGTTTCTTGACTGACAGCGATTATCCGCCGTTTCACTATTTCGATCAGGACGGGACGCTGACTGGGTTCAACGTCGAGATGGCGCGGGCGATTTGCCGTGAAATGGAGACGACATGCGACATCCGTAATCGGCCGTGGGCCGAGCTGTTGCCCGCACTCAAGAAGGGCGACGCCGACGCGGTGATTGCCTCGTTTGCGGTGACGCCGCGGTTGATCAAAGATTTCGATGTCACTGATCGCTATTACCATACGCCCGCCCGCTTTGCGGGGAAGACCGCTCTGGCGCTGGCCGACGTGACGCCTGAGACCATCGAAGGCCGACGCATTGCCGTCACCAAAGGCACCGCGCACGAGGCCTATTTGCGTGCGTTCTTCACGCGTTCGGCGGTGGTTGGTTTCGATAGTGTTGAACTGGCGCGCGATGCCCTCATTACCGGCGCTGCTGATTTGATTTTTGACGACGGTATATCACTCTCGTTCTGGCTGCTCGGCACGGGCTCGAAAGCCTGTTGTGCCTTCAAAGGCGGCAATTTCTTCGAGCCGCGTTTCTTTGGCGATGGCGTGGCAATCACGCTCAACCAAGGGCAGGCTGATCTCAAGGCACAAATCAACGCGGCGTTGAAGCGTCTCAGAGAGAGTGGCCGCTATGACGAAGTGGCGGGCAAAAGTTTTCCTTTGCGGAGCAATTGAGGCTAAAACAGCGCTCATTCCACTGTGGTTGAGCGAGCTTTCCCCATGACGATGTCGAACTTTCCTGCTGCAAAAGATCTGACGATTTTGTTTGCGCATGGGGCCTATCAGATGGCCGATCGCTTCGCCGCGCGCAAAACCGGTATCCAACACATCCAAGTCCGCGCGCTTGACGACCTGCGCGACCGTGCGCCTGAGGCTGATGTCGTGGTCGTGTCGATGATGTGGAAGAATGACATTCTGCCATCGGCCAAAAAACTTAAGTTTGTGCAGTCGATCAGCGCGGGCACCGATCAATACGATTTCTCGGCGTTTATGGCGCACGGCGTGCGTTTGGCAAGTGCTGCGGGTGTCAATGCCAATGCTGTTGCCGAGCATGCCATGACGCTGATGCTGGCGCTTGACCGGCAAATCCACACCGGGCGCGATCATCAATCGCGCGCGCATTGGCGGCCGATGGTGTCGACCATTGCCGAGCGCGAAGCAGAGCAAACCGGCAAGACGGTTGTGATCGTTGGGCTTGGGCGCATCGGGCAGCGGCTGGCGCGGTTCTGCAAGGCTTTTGATATGCACGTGATTGGTGTGAAGCGTGACCCGACGTCCGGACGCGAGGGGGCGGATGAGGTTGTGGCGACTGGCGATTTGCTTAAGGTGTTGCCACGAGCTGATACGATTGTGTTGGCGTGTCCGCTGACGGCGGAGACGACCGGTCTTATCGACGCGGATGCGCTGAAAACGATGAAGCCCACTGCGCATTTGATCAACGTGGCGCGCGGCAAAGTGGTGGATGAGCCGGCGTTGATTGCGGCGCTGCAATCCAAGGTCATTCGCGCGGCGGCGCTTGATGTAACGGTGGAAGAGCCTTTGCCCGCGTCGTCGCCGTTGTGGGCCATGCCAAATGTGCTGATCACGCCGCATACGGCGGGAGAAACGCAGGCGTACGAGGACAACGTGATCGATATTCTGATCGAGAACCTTGGACGGCTTCAGCGCGGGGAAACCAAACTGCGCAATGAGATTGCGTGAGTCTCACGTTCGACGACATTACTAATAGAAACTCCCCTCACCCGCATTTTCGCGTTGTGGGCGGTGTGCTCGGTGTGCCCTCTCCCTCGAGGGAGAGGGGAACGGCTGAGTTGATTGCTAAAGACGCGATGCGGGTGAGGGGAGTTTTGTTTTAAAGCGCGCTCGTCGCCCTCACGCCCGCCTCGGCTGATGCGCCGACGCGATTTCGCGGATCAGTTTGGTGCGGATGGATTGGCCGAAGCTCTCGAAGTTGTCAGCCGCGATGGCGAACGACTGTGGACCGCCGATGACGTTGTTTTCGAAGTAACTCAACAAGCCACCGAGCGGATGGGTGTGGGCTGGATTAAAGGCCAATGGCACAGCGGACAAAATGACCAGTCCGTTGATGGTGACATCCATGGCGAGCGCCTCGTCG
>JABFRJ010000082.1 GCA_013141255.1 Hyphomicrobiaceae bacterium | reverse complement strand
ATAGAGCAGTGCTGAGCTCCAACTGACGAATGCGAACTCGGACGATGAGCCGTTCATACGGCCGACGATGCCGCGCCACGTGGTGCGCGAGAGGCGATAGCGGCGGGCACGATAGGTGGCGATAGCTTTCAATAGGGGATAGACGACCAAGAATAGCCCCGCTTGATACAGCCCCCAGACCATACTTGCCTGGCCGTAGAGCACGATCATAACCGTGCCGATCAATAGGATTGGGACCAAGACCATGGCGAAGATGGTCATGAAGCCACGAAACAATTCGCGGCCGGTGCCGTGATACACGAGCGGGTCGCCAAGTAGATGCACCGAACTCCAGGTGCGGCGGCGAATTTCGGTGCGGCCCCAGAAATTGTAGACACCGACAGTAAGGACGGTCAAAAACGCGTTGAATATGCAGATGCGCACGAGGCTCCAAGGACTGCCAACCCAGGTAAAGGGAAGACGCTCGGGTTCAGTAAGCACTGGCGCGCTTGGCGTGGCGGGCGGCGATGATGTTAAAACTGGGGCTGCCAAAACGGATGCAGCGAAACTTGGGACTTCACTGGCAAGAGCGGGGGCAGCACCGATTGTGGTGGCCGGCGTAAGTCTTGACTGCATGCGCCCCTCTGTATGCCGCTCGGCAACCATCGTCTGCTTCGGGCTAATCGTGCCACAGTTCGTACACGGCTATGCGCCGTTCTGAAGTGAAGTGTAGCTCTTCACTGCGACCGCTTAAAGGCGTTTGTCGCCGAGCGCGTCGACACCAAGCCGCATGTTTGGCGTCAGACTTGAGAAATGCCGCAGCTTTGCCGCAGACATGCCCTCAGACCGCCGTTTCGCAGCGTTAGTTTGTTGCAATGAGCGGAAAGCCTGAAGTGGCATCACGTATTAGCGGTTCCTGCGGTTGGGATCACGTGTGTTGCGATCGAGCCACAAAATTGGCTCGCGATGCCTCTATTGAGCCACAAATGCGGCGCAAAAATTTGGAATTGGGACGCTGAGCGTGTGGTGCAACTTGCCTTCCAGTACCGCGTTCTCGGCAATTGGAGGTTTTATTGAGAGGATCGACGGCAGGGCCTCGCGAGATGCGACTATTGGGCAACGGTTTGGTTGCCGCCGTGCATGACGCTGGACATTCGCACTCAAGCCCGAACCTGCAGTTCAACGAGCGATGACGATGGTTATGAGATCAGATTTTATAGCGACACGCACGGCGGCCTGCCAACTGGGCGTGCCGCGCGAAATGTATTGCTACGGTCAACTCCAGACGTATGTCTTGACTCAGCGACGGTCCGTATTGGGCGCGGCGCTAGATGCAGGCGGAAAGGCTGACAATGTTTTTTGAGCGTTCTTTTAAGCGCGCTTATCGCGTCGCGGGCTTAATGCTGGCGATGACGGGGGGCGTGTGGAGTTTGCCGGTTGAGGCAGCTGAGCGATTCAAGTGTCGGGCCAGTGCGCAGGTGCTTGATGAGGCGCTTAACGCGTATGCGCGGAGCGACTATACAGGTGCACGGAAGCGATTTGAGTGCCTGATCGCTGAGGGCGACGGCACACAGAAATTCTACGCGTCATTCTATCTCGCACGGATATTGTCGGATACCAACGGGCACGAGACTGACCACGACAAGGCTTATACGGTCTACACCGATTTTTTTATGCAGAACCAGGGCGTCGACACGGATGATCCGCGCAAGGCACCTTTCGTCGCCAAGGCACTGACCGCAATTGGCATGTATGCACTGCGGGGATCGCCAGAAGCTGGGGTGAAGAGAAGCCCGCAGAAGGCAGCTGAATTGTTCAGACAGTCGGCCTCGACGTTTGATGAGCCGGATTCGCAATTTGAGTTGGCAAAGCTGCTTTTGGTGGGAGAGGGCGTCAAACCCGATCCAGATCTTGCTCTGCATTACCTACAGAAATTGACCCAAGAGAGCCACGCGGGTGCGCAGGCTTTTTTGTCCGACTTGATGTGGCGGGGCAAACATGTGCCGCGTCAGCAGGTGCAGGCGTATGCATTGATCCAACTGGCGCTGGAAAACGCCACACCTGCCGACCGCTTGTGGATTGAGGACACATATCAGAATATTTACTGCGGTCTTGGTGAGGGAGTTCGTCAGCAGTCAACAGGCTTGGTCGGAAACTGGCGCAGGCAATTCCTGAAGCCGCTGACGACCGATCCGTTGGTACCGGTGCCACAGGATGCGGAGCTGTCGCCGGTGCGCACATGCGCCAACGGAGATCGCGTGATTTTCCCGCACTCGCGCTTGGGCGGTCCATCGTCGGGCGATACCGCGAAACTGCCAGACGCTGTGCGGCCAGCCGGGTCACAAAGCTTAGGAATGGAGCCAAACCGCCGATAGCGACGGTTGACTTGCCTCACAACTGACGCCTCAGCCCTTATGGTCAGCAGCCACCCCGGTGCAGGGATGGGTGCACGCATAGCCGCATGCTGGAGACGCAATTGCGTCCGTCCTGCATCTTGCATAGGGTGCGGCACTTGCTTGATGTTCTGAGGTTCGCTGCATGTCGTCTTCCCTACCCCGCCCCCGGGTTGGTCTGTTCGTGACCTGCCTGGTTGACTTGTATCGGCCCAGTGTCGGGTTTGCTGCCGTCAAACTGATCGAAGCCTCCGGTTGTCAGGTCGATGTGCCTGAGACGCAGACATGCTGCGGACAGCCCGCATATAACTCGGGCGACAGGTTGAGCACGATTGAGATCGCCAAGACGACAATTGCCGCGTTTGAGAAATTTGATTTTGTAGTGGCGCCATCTGGCAGTTGCGCGGGAATGCTGAAGAAGCACTATCCGTCGCTGCTTAAAGACGACAAGGCGTGGGGGCCGCGTGCAACAGCCTTGGCAACCAAAGTGCACGAGCTGATCAACTTTCTCGTCGATGTGCGCAAGATGACTGCGGTTGAAGCGCGCTTTGACGGTACGGCCACGTATCATGATAGCTGCTCGGGATTGCGCGAACTCGGCGTCAAAGATCAACCACGGCAGTTGCTCGCGAGTGTGAAAGGCCTGACGCTGACTGAAATGGAGGACAACGAAGTCTGCTGCGGGTTCGGCGGTACGTTCTCGGTCAAGTACGGCGACGTTTCGAATGCCATGGTTGAGAAGAAGACACACAATATTGCCGCTGTGAAACCGGACCTGTTGCTCGCGGGAGATCTTGGCTGCCTGCTTAATATGGCGGGCAAACTCAAGCGGCAAGGGAGCACAATCGCTGTGCGGCACGTCGCGGAAATTCTAGCGCAAGAAACCAGTGACCCAGCATTGGGGGACGGCTCATGAATTCGACCTCGCACAACTTCAAAGATAATGCACGGGCAGCCCTTGGCGACAAGCAGTTGCAAGATGCGCTTGGCAATCTCAAGGGTGGTCTTGTCGCTCAGCGCGCCCGCGCGCGCGACGCGTTACCAGAATTCGAAGATCTGCGTGATGTGGCGCGTGACATCAAAAACCATACACTCGCCAATCTCGACCTTTACATGGAAGCCTATGAGAAGAAGGCCACCGAGGCAGGCGCGGTCGTGCATTTCGCGCCGACTGCTGATGATGCGCGTGCGATCATTTTGGAGATCTGCCAGCAGGCGGGCGCGCGCATTGTCACCAAGGGCAAGTCCATGGTGTCGGAGGAAATTTCGCTCAATCACCACCTCGAAGACGCCGGGCTAGAAGTGGTTGAAACGGACCTTGGCGAGTATTTGGTCCAGATTCGGCATGAGACGCCGAGCCACATTATCGCGCCCGCGATCCATTTGACGCAAGCACAGGTCGAAGCCGATTTCCGGCGCCTCCACACGCATTTACCCAAGGAGCGCGTGCTGGTTGAACCAGCGCAGCTGGTGAACGAAGCGCGGCAGATTCTGCGCGAAAAATTTCAGCGCGCTGACGTTGGCATCACGGGGGCGAACTTCCTGATTGCTGAGACGGGTTCGTCTGTCATCGTGACCAACGAAGGTAACGGCGACCTCACGCAGTCATTGGCCAAGACGCACATCGTATTGGCATCGATTGAGAAGCTGGTGCCGACGCTCGAAGATGTTTCAACGATCATTCGCTTGTTGGCGCGGTCGGCGACGGGGCAAGAAATCTCAACTTACACGACGTTCTCAACTGGTGGGCGCCGCCCCACTGATCCGGATGGGCCAGTCAACTACCACGTGGTCATTCTCGATAATGGACGCAGCGATCTGCTTGCTACCGAGTTTCGCGAGGTTTTGCGCTGCATTCGCTGCGGTGCGTGCATGAATCATTGCCCTGTGTACAATGCCGTCGGCGGACACGCTTACGGTTGGGTTTATCCGGGGCCGATTGGCTCAGTGCTGACGCCGGGTCTTATTGGGGTGAAGGCTGCCGGGCATCTGCCGAACGCGTCGACGTTCTGCGGTCGTTGCGAGCAAGTGTGTCCGATGAAGATCCCATTGCCGAAGCTGATGCGACATTGGCGCGAAGCGGAGTTTCAACAGAAAGACAACTCTGCTGGTTTCCGCGCTGGTCTTGGGCTCTGGTCGTACTTCGCCCGACGACCGAAGCTCTATCATCTGGCGGCTAAGATCGGCATTCCGATGCTGGGTGCGCTTGGGCGTCGGCGAGGTCGGTTTGCTTGGCTGCCGTTGACGAGCGGCTGGACGAAGCATCGCGACATGCCAGCGCCGCAGGGACGGACGTTTCAGAAATTGTGGGCCGAGCATAAGGCGGGGGCTCAACGATGAGCGCGTCAGACAGAAATTTACGATCCAACACAGACGCACGACGTGCAACTTACGACAAGCTCCGCACGGCACTCAACGATGGCACTCCGCTTGAGAAGCGCCGCGCCGAAGTCGCGCAACGGATCGCTAGCCCGCCCAATCATCCCAAGCCCTCGCGCACTGAGAAGATTGGGGCTGACATGGTGGTGCAGTTCCGCGGCTATCTCGAGGGGCAGTCGGCGGTCGTAGTCGAGGTGCCGACCAAGGAGGCTATTCCCGGCGCGATTGCGCAGTATTTGCGGTCGCAAAATTTAGCGATGGTGGTGCGTTCGGGGGCTGATCCCTACTTTGCCGATGTGCCGTGGGCGCG
>JABFRJ010000083.1 GCA_013141255.1 Hyphomicrobiaceae bacterium | reverse complement strand
GCCTGCCGCATGGACGCCTGAAAGCTGGAAAACCAAACCAATCCAACAAGTGCCGATTTATCGGGACACAGCTCTTTTGGCCGACGTGGAACGTAAAATCTCAGGCTATCCGCCGCTGGTTTTTGCAGGCGAAGCGCGGGGGCTCAAAAAAGCGCTGGCCGACGTGGCGGCGGGTAAGGCCTTTCTGCTCCAAGGCGGCGACTGCGCCGAAAGTTTCGCCGAGCACAACGCCAACAACATCCGCGACTTCTTCCGCGTTTTCCTGCAGATGGCCGTCGTGCTGACCTATGCCGGCCGCGTGCCCGTGGTGAAGGTTGGCCGCATCGCCGGTCAGTTCGCCAAACCGCGCTCATCCAACATCGAGAAAAAAGGCGATGTCGAATTGCCGAGCTATCGCGGCGACATCATCAACGGCCCGGATTTCACTGACGCCGCACGTCAGCCCGATCCGACCCGGCAGCTTGACGCTTACCGTCAGTCGGCGGCGACGCTGAACTTGCTCCGCGCTTTCGCCGTCGGTGGTTATGCTGATCTCGACCGCGTGCACCAATGGATGCTCGGCTTCGTCAAAGATAGCCCCCAACAAGCCCGCTACGACCAGTTGGCCGAACGCATCACCGAAACGCTGGCCTTCATGCGCGCCTGCGGTATCACCTCTGAAAATACGCCGCAGCTTAAAGGCACCTCATTCTACACCAGCCACGAAGCCTTGCTGCTCGGCTACGAAACCGCGATGACGCGTCAGGACTCAACGTCGGGTGATTGGTACGCCACCTCAGGCCACATGCTCTGGATCGGCGACCGTACCCGCCAGCCCGATCACGCGCACATCGAATATTGCCGCGGCATCAAAAACCCCATCGGCCTCAAATGCGGCCCGAGCTTGGAGCCCGACGGCCTCTTGAAGCTGCTCGACATCCTCGACCCCGCCAACGAGCCCGGCCGCATGACGCTGATCGCGCGCTTCGGTTCCGACAAAGTCGAAAAGCATCTGCCAAAACTGGTGCGCGCGGTGAAAAAAGCCGGTCGCCATGTGGTCTGGAGTTGCGACCCGATGCACGGCAACACCATCTCCGCCGTCAACGGCTACAAGACGCGGCCGTTTGATCGTGTACTCAAGGAAGTCGACACGTTCTTCCAAGTCCATCGCGAGGAGGGCACGCACGCCGGCGGCGTCCACATCGAGATGACCGGCCAAAACGTCACCGAGTGCACGGGTGGCGCAACCGCCATCAGTGAAACCGATCTCGAAGATCGCTATCACACCCATTGCGATCCGCGCCTCAACGCCGACCAGTCCATCGAACTTGCTTTCCTGATGGCGGAGCGATTGAAGCAAGACCGCGACGTCGCCGAGCGTGCAACACCCGTTGCCGCAGCTGAATGACATACAGCTTCGGCGTGGGGCGTGATCATGGCCGTCCGTGATTTCACCTCGCAGCGCCTGTTTCTGGCGGCCGATCTTGCAGCCGGCGCTGAGATCATTGCGACACCCGAACAGGCGAATTATCTGCGCACCGTTCTGCGCATGCCGGACGGCGCCCGCGTGCTCGTCTTCAATGGTCGCGATGGTGAATGGTCTGCGACTGTCGACCACGACGGCAAACGCGGCGTACGCCTCTCGCTTGATGCACAAACACGCGCGCAAGAAACAGGCCCCGATCTCTGGTATTTGTTCGCGCCGCTCAAACGCTCGCGCCTCGATTACATGGTGCAGAAAGCCGTCGAGTTGGGCGCAAGCCGCCTCGTGCCGGTGTTGACCCAACACACAATTGCCGAGCGTGTGAATACCGAACGCATGGCCGCCAACGCCATCGAAGCCGCCGAGCAATGCGGCATCCTGCGCGTGCCCGACATCGCCCCACCCGAAAAACTCGACCGTGTGCTCGCCGCTTGGTCAGGCGCCCCGCCAACACCACGTCATCTTATTTTTTGCGACGAATCCGCAATCGAGTGCGATCCCATCGCCGTACTCCGCAAACTGCAGCCCGGCCCCGTCGCCGTCCTGATCGGACCTGAGGGTGGGTTTTCCGAAACCGAACGCACCGCGATCCTGAGTAAGCCCTTCGCCGTCGCGCTCTCGCTCGGTCCCCGCATCATGCGCGCCGACACAGCCGCCGTCGCAGCCCTCACCCTGGTTAACGCCACGCTCTGCGATTGGCGCTAACCCGATTTCAGTGAAATGCAATCGCAGCGCTAAAATTTGACCGCTGACGCATTAATCATTCACTTGGCTAGGGCACCCTCCAACCGTTTGGTGAATCGCGTCCTAAGGCCATTGCTGACCTTCTGCAGCCTATGCGAGTGCGCCACCCTCAGAGCACTTAGCCGAATCTGAGATAAACTGCGATCATCGCCGCCACCGCCGGTATCAAAATAAAAATCGCCGCTTTGATCGCGAGAAAGCGAACCGCCTTCGTCGCATCATCGTTCCGAACTCTATCGGTCGGCGCTTGGTCGGTCGTCACCATGTTTGATCCAACCTCTCCAACTGAGTTGATAAGCCCTGACACCGGCTGCCCACGAGCCTCGCATTAGTCTTTCAATACTGTCGTTGATTTGCCGCAAAGCGGGCTCTGGCTATTCGCCTATTATGCGCCATAGTGACGTGACAATCATAGTCGCGGTATCGCAAAGAGGGACACCATGAAGCTCGAAAAAGGCATGTGGGTTGCAGTCGTCGATGGCGCGCGCGGCCTCGTCTATGTCAACGATGGAACCGCCCTAGAGCCGCAACTGAAGTTGGTTCGCAAAATCGAGCAGGATAACCCATCCACCGCCGAACAGGGACGAGACCGTCCCGTGCGCTCCCACGGCGGCCCCAGCGGCCAACACGGCACCTTCGCCCCCAAGGATCTACATCAAAAAGCCGAGGACACGTTCGTTGCTGCCTTCGCCCATGCACTCGAAGCCGACGCAGCAGCCCACGCCTTTAAATCTGTCGTCATCGTCGCGCCACCCGTCGCCATGAACATCGTCCGCCAATCGACCGGCACCGCTCTAAAACCCAAGATCGTGCGCGAGATCACCTCCGATTACACCAAGCACTCCACCGCCGACATTGCCAAAGCCGTCGTCAAAGCACTCGAAGGCTAACCCAGTCACTCAACAAAATACCCGATCACCATTCTGATCGACGATCTGCCGCCCCTTGGCGAGCGCAATCTGCGTGGCGTCATCAGCACTCGCACAGCGATCCGCACGCACAAAGCGATGGGACTTAACCTCGCCGTCAACAGTCTTTGTAATTAGTCCCGCAACTTGGTACTGGCCGCCCTCGACAAACGGTTGCGCCTCGATGTTGAAGCCCTTGTGCTCAACGCTTGCCGTGGTCTTCGACGTACTCTTAGCTTCCGACCCACCGCCGCCAAACAGCCTCTTCAGAAACGACATACAAGTCCTCGCGTAGCAAAATTGTCGGAATACTCTTATCAGGTTTTGTCATCGTCGTCCCCCAGATGAAACCGATGCAGCACGTTGTGCAACACCGGCGCAAGAATGAGCCCCGCCGTAATCAACACCACCAGCCCCGAATAGAGGGCGTAGAGCCCCGCGAAAATTTTCCCACCCGTCGTGCTGATCGTGCCCACCGGCCCCATGCCGCCCAAAATCATTGCGGCATTCAAAAACGCATCGACCGAACCCATTCGTTCAAAAAACATATACCCAGCCATGCCCACGGCCAACGACGCCAAAGCCAACGCTGCAGCAACTTGGATGTTTGGCCCCAGCGGTCGCGGCGCTGGTGGCTTGCGCCGATATGGAGACTGCTCTGTCGACGCTGATATTGCACCCGTTGGTATCCGAGACCCTGAGTGTGTCATGCCGTCCCTCAAATCTTCGTCGATCTCAACTTTTCGCCCATTTCGTGTATGTATCATTCAAAGACAATGCTCGTCGATCTACGACACGCGAAGACGATGGTGAGGGTGAAGACCAACATGAACTCTTGGCGACGGTATCTTGCAGTAGCGCTTGCCTTTGCGGCTCTGACACCAGCGACCCATAACGCTACAGCCTGCACCTCCGAGCCACCTCTCGCTCACATCGTCGAGCCCTGGCGCTCAGCCACGCATCCACTCGTCGGTCATCTCTGGCGCCGCGATGCGCCGACTGAAGTAACACCCTGCGGCCCCGACGCCTACCGCACTTTACTCAGCGAGCTAGATGCAACACTTGGCGCTGGCGGCGTTGTCCTGCTCGGCGAAGTGCACGACAACGCCGAGCATCATAAACTGCGCGGCGCACTCCTGAGTGATCTCGCAAGCCGACTCAAAGATCGCCCTCCCGCCCTTATCTTCGAGCACATCCGCGCCGATCAACAAACAGCGCTCGATGCGGTCGTCACTTTCGATCAAACCGCTCGCCGCCTCGCCACCGCATCCGATATTTTCAAAGCCGTCGATTGGTCGAAGTCCGGCTGGCCCGACGCGCGATTGTTCGCCCCCCTCTACACGGCGGCCCTGCGCAGCCATGCAGCGCTCATCGCAGGCGACCCTCCGCGCGACAAAGTCAAAGCCGTTGCCCGACAGGGGCTCGCCGCGCTAGACGCATCGGAGGCGGCACGCCTGCAATTGACCACGCCGTTATCGCCTGATGCCCAAGATGGTCTGCTCACCGAGTTGGAAGCCAGCCACTGCGGCTTGATGCCCAAGTCAGCCTTTGGAACAATGGCCGTCGCACAGCGCTACCGAGATAGCCACCTCGGCGCACAAACTTTAAATGCTTTAGCGAGAAACGGCAGCGCCATCCTCTTTGCTGGCAACGGCCACGTCCGCCGCGACCGTGGCGTGCCCCATTATCTCGCAGCACTTGCACCATCGCGCAAATCTTTCGCCGTCGCCCTCGTCGAAGTCGAAACCGACAAACCCGATCTCGCAGCTTACGTGCCGCGCGACGCAGCAGGACAACCGATCTACGACGCCGTCATCATCACGCCACGCGCAGTCCGCACCGATCCGTGCGACGACATGCGCAAACGCTTCGGCAAAAAAGGCTGAGACGTTTGCACTGGTGACCGACCTTCTACGGCTAGAGCTTATAGCAAGCAACTTGCTCTAATCCCCTCCCCTTGAC
>JABFRJ010000261.1 GCA_013141255.1 Hyphomicrobiaceae bacterium | reverse complement strand
TATTTAATCTCTTTGCCCATGGCGTCTTTGTTGCCCCAGGAGGCCATATCGCTGGCGCCGGGCTCGGTGGGCTGGAAGTCGATGTGGATGTGGTTGCCGTCGGGGTCCCAGACGTTGATTTGTACGAGGCCGATTTTTGGCACTACGCGGGCGTCGTATTTTTCGCCAAGTTGATCTAGGCGCGCGGTGAACTCTTGCAGGCCTTTGGCTGAGAAGGCGAAGTGTTCGAGTTTTGGGTCGGTATTGGCTGGCTCTTCGTCACAGGCCACGAGATGCACGACGGGATGGGCGCCGGTGTAGAGCCAGGCGCCTGGGAACGGGAATGGTGGGCGGTCGCCGTTGGTCATGCCGAGGACGCGGACGTACCAGTCTGCCATGGCTTGGACGCGGGAGGTGCGGACATTGACGTGGTCGAGAAGCCCAAGTTGCATGACGTCGCCTCCGATGGTGGGTGGCTTGCAGCTAACGCCAATTTCGGGCGGCGGACTACTGCGTCTGATGCATTGCTCTCACCGATTATGGCCCCTCCCCGCTTTCAACCCGGCTCCCAAAAACAATTGAACACTTGACCTCTGAACGATGATCATATAAACAATATTTAATTGAATTTCAGGATGTTAACAATGTTCATGAGCAGTGGACGATTGCGGGCTGAAATGGCCCGCTGGCAGGAGCAGGGCTGGGTAACGTCCGAGGGCGTGCGCAGCATTCAGGCTGACCTTGATAGCCGCAGAAGCGGGTTTGGGCTGGCGGGCACGCTGGCGACGCTGGGCGCTGTGCTGATGGGGTTTGCGGCGATGAGTTTCGTTGCGGCCAACTGGCAGGACATGTCGAAACTGCTGAGGTTGCTGATACTGTTTGGCGGACTGGCCGGGTCGTACGGGCTCGCTTACGCGCTGTTTCAGCGCAAGCTCGATGTCTTTGGGCACGCGGCGGTGCTGACTGGCGTCGCGCTGTTTGGCGCGTCGATCATGCTAATTGCGCAGATGTATCACATGGAGGGCAATCCGCCTGACGCTGTGTGGCTGTGGGCCATTGGTGCGCTCGTGGCGGGCTTATTGCTCAAATCCAATCCGGCGCTCGGTGCAGCACTTATTCTCATTTGCATCTGGAGCTGGATGAGCATGGGGCAAAGACTGTTTGGAATCCACTGGGGTTTCTTACCGATGTGGGGGCTTGCTGCAGCGGGGATCGCGATGACGCGGTGGCGGCGTGGGCTTGATCTGCTGGCGATGTCGTTTTCGAGTTGGTTGGTCATGGCTGCGTTGCAGTACGGCAATGAGCGCGGCGGCTATATTTTGGCGGTTATTGGAGTCGGATTGGCGCTGTTCAGCATTCTGCAAGGTGACGTGATTGATCGCTGGCGGCGGATCTCCGGCACATTGCTCTCTTACGGCATGGTGCTCGCATACATCGGTCTGTTTGTGGTGCAGTTTGTGCCGCGCGGGTTACTGTATGGCGGTAGCTCGCAGGCCATCTGGTTACCCGCGATTGTGACGCTGGGGCTGATTGTTGGCGCATTGTGGTGGGCGTGGAGGACCGAGAACAGGTCGGCGTTATGGATTGCTTATGTCGCGTTCTCGGTTGAGATCTTCGCGTTGTATCTGCGCAAGGTCGGCTCGCTGATGGGAACGTCGCTGTTCTTCTTTATCACAGGGCTGTTGGTGATTGCGTTGTCGGTCGTGGCCTATCGGCTGCACAACACGCGGGTGAGTACCGTTGGAGGTCAGTCATGAGTGGAATGTTTGATTTCCTGCCACCTTGGGCGCGCACGAAGGCGGCGGCGGCGCTGGTCGTGGCGGCGCTACAGATTGGCGTGCTGACGTGGATCGTGTTGGATCGCGTGCTGCTCGTGAAAAACGGACAGGAAATTGTGTTGCCTATTGTGCCGGTCGATCCGCGCGATCTGTTCAAGGGCGACTATGTGCGGCTCGGATATCAGATCTCGCGCGCGCCGGGAACCGTGGTTGAAAAACCGGAGCCGGCCTACAAACAACAGGCATACGCGACGATAGCACCGAATGTAGAGGGTGTGTGGGCGGTGACGAAGATTTCGGTACGTTATCCGCTGGAGGTGCCTGCGGGGAGCAGCGTGGTACAAGTGCGTACGCAGGGCCCGTGGCAGATGCGAAGCGGGCAACTGTTGCTGACTTATGGCCTCGAACGCTTCTATGTGCCTGAGGGCAAGGGGTTGGCGCTTGAAAAGGCTGCACGCGATAAAAAACTGGCGGCTATCGTGGCCGTCGACACGCAGGGCCGAACGGCCATCAAGGGCCTCTCCATTGATGGCACGCGTGTCTATGACGAGCCTATGTGGTGAGGGACTAAATGCTGATGGGCTGCCCTCGTTAGTCCCGGTCCTGCGGCTCGGCCATGGTTTGACGGTAGAACGAATGCAGCAATGCGGTGTCCTGCTGCAGTTCACTCACGCGCATGTACAGCACATCGCGGATACTGATCATGCCGACGGGTCCACTGTCGTCCACGACTGGCAAATGGCGGATGTTGCGTGACGCCATCGTCGAGGCGACGAAGGTGACATCGTCGGTGGGTGCGCAGGTGATTACGACCTTGGTCATCATTTCTTCGACCGGTCGACGAACGACGTCGGCACCTTTGGCACCGATACCGAAGGCAATGTCGCGCTCGGTGATAACGCCATCGACGCGCCGACCGTCGGCACTAACGACTGCCGCGCCAACTTTCTTCTCGCGCAAGAGGCGGCACAGGGTCTCGACGGTGTCGGTGGGCTTGATGGTAACGACGGAGCGCCCTTTGCGGGCCAGAATTTCCTCTACTTTCACGACACCACCTCGATACGATTGCTTCTATGTGCGAGCCTTGGCTCGTCAAGGCTTACTGAGACTATAGAGCCTAGAGCGAATTTTGACGGCTGTGAACTTCGATTTCTACGGCAGACCCGTCCCACTTTGCCACACGCCAGCTTTGCCATGCGTCAGCTTTGCCATGCGTCTTCTTTGCCATGCGTCTAGCCATGCTGTAGACAAGACGGATACGGGCTAGGCTTTGGTCCAGACGTCATCAACGGAGCAGGGTATGTCGATTAAGCGTCACGAGCAGGGTAAGATTTTATCGTCGGCAGTGGAAGCCAATGGATTTGTGTTTTTGGCTGGCATTACGCCCAAGACGCTGACCAAAGACATAAAGGGGCAGACGCAGGAGGTCGTCGATGAGATTGACCGGCTGCTGAAGGTTGCTGGCTCGGACAAGAGCAAGGTTGTGTCAGCGACAATCTGGGTGACGGATATCCGGCATCGCGATGCCATGAACGAGATCTGGCTGGCGTGGAACGGGGGACAGAACCTGCCGGTGCGGGCTTGCGTTGAAGCCAAACTCGCGGATCAGCGGATGCTGGTTGAAATCCAAGTGACGGCGGTGAAATGAGCGGAGCCGTTGCGATTGAACGACGGCCGCCGGCGCGGCGGTCAGAGTTTGGCTATTTCATCGACATCACGACGCGTTGGATGGACAACGACGTCTATGGCCATGTTAACAACGTGGTCTACTACGCCTATATCGACACGGTGATTAATCGCTATTTGATCGACGTGGGCGGACTAGAGATCCACACAGCGCCAGTGATCGGCATCACGCCTGAGACGAGCTGTCGATTTCATCGCGCGTTTGCATATCCCGACAAAATCGAAGGCGGTTTGCGTGTGGTGCGGCTCGGAGCGAAGTCGGCCACGTATGAAGTTGGCTTGTTTGGGCCGGGGGAGACGGACGCGCGGGCGGACGGGCTCTTTACGCATGTGTTTGTGGCGCGCGCGACGCATCGACCGGTAGCGATTCCAGAGACATTAAGGGCAGCGCTGGCACGCCTTGCATGACGATTTCGAGCGGTCTTTTACGATGGTGATTTGATCGCGTTTTGATCAACATCAACTTCGTTGTGGCAAAATTACCCGATCAGAGCATGAAGCGGTTCAATGGACCTTCTAAGACCTCGAAAAATGTGGACGAATCAGCGACCGATGCTAGGTGGTCTTGCAATGATTGGGATTCTGAGCATGTCGAAGCGACTCATTCTGGCGGCGCTTGGTGCCGCTCTATTGGTTTTTAGTGTGCCGTTCGTCGGACATGCCGACGATACGGGGCTCGCCAGCATTCATACGTGGCGTAAAATTGGAAAAAAGACCTGTTTCGTGGATCATTACCATGACGGCAACGGTACTGCTGCTACTCGTGACAAAGCAGAAGCGTCGGCCATCAGAAATTGGGTAGAATTCACGGCCCTTGAATACGGCTCTGATTGGAGTTCGTTTGGCAATGCCGCCTCGAAGACGATGACGTGCCGTCAATCGATGTCGGAATGGATCTGCGATCTTGCGGCCATTCCATGTCGTGGACGTTGAGCTCAGCAGACATGTCAGGCGGATAAAGTGACAGGCGCTTTCAGGCGCCTGTTTTTTTGCTAGCGGTCAACGCATGCCGGGGATCATGCGACCGAAAATGGTACGCAGGATGGTCCAACCGAAACGCATGACAATGAAATTTATGATCCAACCGAAGATCCCGCGATTGCCGAAACCCAGCGCGCCGCCGAGGATAGAGCGGACAAGCGACCAGAGCATGCCACCGCCCATATTAGTTGGGATTGGTAGCGGAACTTGAGTACTGCCGCCGGGCGCGCTTTTGCTGCCGCCACCGAAGCCGCCGCGACGAAGAATGTCGGACAGGTCGCCATAGGGGTTTTCGGAATTGCGCGGCAAGCTTGGGATTGTATCGCCGGGCAACGGGAGTGGTGAACCTTGATTGTTTGATGGATCGCCCATCGGGCGCTGATTGCCTGATGGCAAACGCCAGAGGTTGCCGGTTTGATCGTCCTCATCCGGCATAGGGGGCCCCACGCCGCGACCTGAACTTGAGGGCCACCCGCCAGTTGTACCGCCGCGACCGCCGGGCAAAGGCAAGCCGAAACCGCCATCTTGTTGGCCACTTTGGCCACTGCGACCGAACGGATTGTCGTCACGCTGCTCTTCACGTGGTTCGTCACCGGGCATCGGCAAGCCCGCACCACCACCTGGCATCTGCGGGAGTTCGGGCATACCGTATCC
>JABFRJ010000163.1 GCA_013141255.1 Hyphomicrobiaceae bacterium | reverse complement strand
GTAGAGCACAGTGTGGCATAAAACCCGTTAGCGGCTCCTCAATACTGAGCCTGAAACAATGGTCCAGCTGCCGACGTGGCTCCTTCTAAAGAGGTTGAGTCCATCGAGCCAATCAGACCATGTGGCGACGTGTTAGATCAAGGCTCGAATGGCGTCATCAACGACTTGGTTTAAAACTGTGGCCGCCAACCTTTTATTTAACCATTTCAGATGCTTAACCGCTTTGTTGTCGTCGTTGGCCGTCAGATACATCCGAGTAATCGTCGTTCAGCGGCATCATTCAACCCGAAATGATCACGAAGCATGCCAGATCTGCGACGGTGCCTGCAACTGGACTGGCCCAGGCTAGACCGCGCGCGCCCCCAAAATACTCCGAGACACGGCGGTAGGGTATGCACAGTCGGTGCCAGGACTGAGGCCGTCCGTACTATTAGGCTTTATTGTCTCGGCCAGGGTTTACGAGCCCTTTATAATGTCTTCCACATCGTCCCGGCTGTTAATGACACGGTCGATGAGGCCGAATTCTTTGCTTTCGTCGGCGGTCATGAAATGATCGCGATCCAGTGTCCGTTCGATCACGTCGTAGGGTTTTCCGGTGTGATGGACATAGATTTCGTTCAAGCGCCGCTTCATTTTTACGATGTCCATGGCATGGCGCTCAATGTCGCTGGCCTGGCCTGAGAAGCCTCCCGATGGCTGGTGCACCATGATGCGGGCATTTGGCAGGGCGAAGCGTTTGCCGGGGGCACCGGCGGTCAACAGGAGTGAGCCCATTGATGCGGCTTGACCGATACAAAGAGTGGTGACCGGTGATTTGATAAACTGCATGGTGTCATAGATTGCCATGCCTGACGTCACCACGCCGCCGGGCGAGTTGATGTACATGGCGATGTCTTTATTCGGATTTTGCGCTTCAAGGAACAGCAACTGCATGCAGACCGAGGAGGCCATATTGTCCTCGACGGGGCCGATCACGAAGATAATCCGCTCCTGCAACATGCGCGATGGCAGATCGTAGGTGCGCTCGCCGCGGTTGGTCTGTTCAATGACGGCGGGCCAGTAGGTGTTGGTGATCGTGCTCATGTCGGTCCTTGTCGGTCTTAGTCTGACGTACGCTGGGTCTAGCATCAATCGGGCGAAATCACGCCCATTTCACTGTGATCCCAGCCCGCGAATCGTTTCGCGGGCACGGGTTAGACATGGGAGCGCAGGCTCAGACTGGCAAGGCCGCCGCTCGTCACGTCAGATTCAACCAATTTTGTCGGCGTCTTCCGCTGCTTTGAGCAGTTCTTCACGGGTGACGGTCTTGGTTGCTGGTTTAGCCAACTCAACAATGTAATCAACGACCTTTTCTTCGAAGATTGGCGCGCGCAGCTCGGTCAAGGCTTGCGGGTTCTTTTGGTAGTATTCGTAGACGAATTTTTCTTGGCCGGGATATTTGCGTGCTTGTTCAACGAGCGCACGGCCGAGTTCGTCTTGGCTGACTTGGATTTTCTGCTTATCGCCAATCTCGCCAATCACGAGGCCAAGGCGGACGCGACGCTCGGCGATCTTCTTGTATTCATCGCGCGCTGCGTCTTCGGTTTTTCCTTCATCGGCGAAGGTTTTGCCTGACTGCTGTAGCTGGCCCGTGACCTGAGCCCAGATGCCTTCAAATTCGTTATTGACGAGGCTCTCTGGCAAATCGAATTGATGGGTCTTGTCGAGTTCGTCGAGCAACTGGCGTTTCAATTTCATGCGCGTTAGTTGGTCGTACTGGCTTTTAATCTGGGCAGAGATCGCTTCACGCAACTTGTCGGCGCTTTCGACGCCAAGGGTCTTGGCGAAGTCGTCATTGACGTCTGGCTTTTTCGGTGCGCCGACGGCTTTGACGGTGGTTTCGAACTCAGCGGCTTTACCGGCGAGTGTTGCTTCTGGATAGCCTTCGGGGAAGGTAGCTTTGATGGTCAGCTTGTCGCCAGCTTTGGTGCCCTTGAGGCCATCTTCGAAGCCTGGGATGAAGCCTCCGCGACCGATAACAACAGGCATATCATCGCCTTTCCCACCTTGGAATTCGACGCCATCGACGCGGCCGATGAAGTCGATGGTGACGCGATCACCTTCGGCGGCTGCGCGACCGTCTTGGTCTTCGTGGGAGATGCTACGCTCGACCAATTCGTCGATGCCTTTGTCGATATCTTTGGCTTCGACTTCAGCCGTTTCTTTTTCGAGTTTGATCACCGAGAGATCGGTGATTTTAATCTCGGGGAGCACTTCGAACGACATCGTATAAGCAAGATCAGCTTTGCCCTCGACGACTTGGTCGATCGTGTCTTTGTCCTGTGCGAGATCGACTTTTGGCTGCATCGCCGGACGCTCGTTGCGATCAGTAATGGCTTTGCGGCTCGTTTCATCGAGCGTCTCTTGCAACACATCGCCCATCAGTGAACGACCATAAAGCTTCTTCAAATGCGTCGTGGGCACTTTGCCTTTGCGGAAGCCTTTGAGGTTCGCTTGATGGCGGAAGCTTTCGAGTGCCGTGTTGAATTTCGCTGCCAGCTCATCTTTGCCGACGATGACCTTGAGCTCGCGCTTCAAGCCTTGGGACATGGTTTCGGTGACTTGCATGGTGCTCGACCTGATACTTGACGTTGCGTGTTACGGATCTGCGATGCGAGGTGCAGCGCAGGCTAGAACGGTGCCAGTGAACTGGCGTTGTAAACCCGGCAAGGCCGGTAAATTTCGTGTCACGCTCAAGGTGCCGCCGCTCCCCATAAGGACAGTCGCGACACTTGAGAAATAGTGGTGCGGGCGGAGGGACTTGAACCCCCACGACTTTCGCCGCTGGAACCTAAATCCAGTGCGTCTACCAATTCCGCCACGCCCGCAGCCGACCTCCCCTCCCTATGCCGCATTTAGACGGGCTTAGAGCGGGTTGGTTAGAGGCGCTGCGCCCAGACTTGCTGCCCGACAAAAGCCTTGTACTGCTGCACTTTTCAGTGCTGCTTCTTAGGTTTTTGACGACTCTAGAGGTCCAGGTTGCAACGCCACCTAGCCCACCAGTCAGCGACCAGGGGCTTTCCGGGTCTCCTATAGCGGGACGGGGGGGCCTCAATCAATGGGGAAATGGCAGATCGGTGAAGTCTTTGGCAGTTGCCCGCTTTGTTGCGATCTAGGCGGACGCCAAGTCACCCCACACAAATCGGGCTCAAGACCTGACGGCCACGCCGGGCTATGGTTCAAGTTCGGTGTCCCAATAGAGGTAATCGACCCAGCTTTGGTGCAGGTAATTGGGAGGGAAGTAGCGCCCATTGCGATGCAATTCGTGAACGGTTGGTCGATAGGGCTCCTGCGCGGGCCACATCTTAGCTTTTTCTGGCATCATGCTGCCCTTGCGCAGATTGCAGGGAGAGCAGGCTGCGACGACGTTCTCCCACTGCGTTAATCCGCCACGGCATCGGGGGATCAAATGGTCGAAGGTCAATTCGTGTTTGGCACCGCAATATTGGCAGGTGAAGCGGTCGCGCAAAAACACGTTAAAGCGCGTAAAAGCCGGGTAGCGCGCCGGTTTGATGTAGGTTTTGAGTGAAACGACGCTCGGTAGCCGCATCTCGAATGAAGGGCTGTGGACGTGGCGATCGTATTCGCTCACGATGTTGACCCGGTCCAGAAAGACGGCTTTGACCGTTTCCTGCCAGCTCCAAAGCGATAGCGGATAGTAACTGAGCGGCCGAAAGTCGGCGTTCAGAACTAGTGCCGGGAAGTGCTCTGCGTGTGATGCTCCAGTCACGTTTGTGCGTCCTCGAAAGGAACCCAACTCGTCCATTCCATTGTCACGGCCGATCTGACCGCAACGCCCTACTAAGACTTCGGCACGTCGCACGCGTGCCTTAAGTTCTGGATAGTATCTTTTCATTACGGCGCTGTGAAGCCGGGGGGCCAGACGGTAGTGGGTCAGTTTGAAATTTGTTAGACTTGACGTGGGTTGAAGTCGGCAGAGAACGCTGCCATTTATATGCAATGACAAAGCCGACGAAGTCAAAGCCGAGACGGCCCCGCGATGCCAACCAGTTGGCCAAATCGATAGTAGATTTGGCCACTGGTGACGGGGACGTTGGTGAGCCGAGCAAGACGGTAATTAGGGCTCAAAAAGGCGGATCAAAAGGTGGCCCCGCGCGAGCTAAGGCCCTAACCTCAGCTCAGCGCTCAGAAATTGCTAGAACTGCATCCGAGGCACGATGGAAAAAAGGTAACTAAGCTGCCTTGTCGTCCTCGTCTTCATCGGGTGCATTCAGACGCAACTCAATATCAAAAGTTAGATCCATTGGTAGTTCGATTGGATCGCTCTTAAGATTTATCGAATTCCAATGCATAAGGTCTAGCGTAAGCTGGAGACCGTCGCCGACCATCTGCTCGCGTCGCGTAACCGCTGATTTGAGCATTGGCCCGCGTTCAGCCTCATCAATGTCGATCCATAGATGAAGTTGTTCTCCACCATGCGAGACGGCAAACGAGTGGTTGGCGCGGTAAGGTTTGCCAGTTTTGCTGTCACGTCTCGTTTCCTCGCGAGCTGCGTCGGCAAATGTCTTTGCGAGAACATCAAGTGGGTTCTTTGGGGTTGGCAGCGGCCAGCCTTTGCCAACCGCCCACTTCGCAACCTTCTTCATGTCAATTTCGCGCTCGCCGGTTTCGTCTTTATATTGCCGGATAAGGCGTTGCATTTCGCGCTTCTTGGACATGCGTGTTCCTATTGTTCTACGGGATAAATGCTACCCCATCCATCAACGACGGCACTAGGGAGTACTAACGCTCTAACCTTTACTAAATAATTCTGGAACCGATTGTAGCTCTTCGTCCGATGCCGAATCTGACCTGCAATCAGCCCTGGATGCGCGTTGATCATCTTCCCGAACGCTAAGATGTCACGATCGTGGAAGAACGGAGCCTTGCGAGCGATAAACGCATCCATCATCTTTTTTGGCACACAAAAGTCTGCTGCTGCCGCGTTTGCAATCAGTTCTTCATCAGCAATGACTACATCACCGGTAGTTTCGCCTGCTAGGTCAGAATCTAACATCACCCTGTTGTGGCCATTGCCTTGGCC
>JABFRJ010000133.1 GCA_013141255.1 Hyphomicrobiaceae bacterium | reverse complement strand
TGCTCGATCCGCTGCCGCTCAGTCGTATGTGGCGTTTCATAAATTGTTGTATTCACGCCGGGCGGCGGCGGGTCCAACTCCATGCACATGACCTTGCGGACCCAGAATACGCCACGCTTAACCGGGCGCGAATTCGTCGGGCCAGAGTGCGATGCCAATACCGCCGGCTGCGCAAAGATACCAAATCGTTGCCGGGCAACAGCTTTGCCATCGCCCCCAACAGTTTGCCCCTCGCGATCCGATTTGTATGTTTGCAACAGCGCGTCAGATGAAAACGCGATCGATGACTGCGTCACATCCCGCAACAATGGCACTTCCTTGCCCAAATGCTTACCGAGATAATCATCGACCTCGCGCGTCAGAACACTTTGCAATTTGGCGTCAAACTCCGGAAACACCTGCTGCGAGATCGTAAAATCGCCAGGATCTTTAACTTCGAGCCAAGCCTTGAAAAATCGTTTGAGTTTGACGCGCGCTTCTCCTGATGAAACCACAGAATCGAGCGCAGCAGTCGTATCGGCACCACGGCCCACGTAACGCCCAAGTTGGGTTGTATCAAACCCCAACGCAGACGGCGGCGCATCAGCAACCGTATATGTCAGCGCTTGCAACAATTGCGCCGGCGACAATCGTCGGCTCCGATCCACGTCGATCTCTTTACGAAATAGGAAATCAGTTGAACTCAAAACAATCTCAACCAGCTCACCCGCCGCAACCTTGAGTCCAACACTTTTGACACCGCTCAGAAAGAACTTTGCAATTAGATCAATCTTCGCGTCCTCAACATCTCCGCGATAAGCATTGGCCACAAACTGTTGCGCCTTACCTAGCAGGCAAGCATCGCTCCCCCGATCGGTCGAGCAATCAATGAAATTCTCAGGCTTCCCCTGCACCAACACAGAAATATCGCGCACCCAATTCTTGATGGCATCAACATTCGCCGCATTAAAACTTAGCAAATCAGCATATTCGTAGTTCGTCTGCAGCGGATCCTTGTTCATAAAAGTCTTAATCGACGGCAATTGGTACTTTGAAAACAGCGAGCCAACGGTCACATCAAGCTGGTCTCGCGTCAGTCGAAACAGCCGCTTAGTTGCCGGCGCGTCTGCGTCGCTTGGAAAATACCGTCGTGAGGCCTCAAGTAATGCCATCTCAAACTCCTGCGTGACGGGAGCGGGGGTCGTTCCAGCAGCCACAGAATGCGCGCCAGTGCCGATCGAAAGACCAGCAGCGACCAACATCGCGCACGTTCGAGTGTGTAACAACCGATCTAACAGCGACAAAAACATTGGCGTTATACCTGCCTCAGATGATGGCACCACGGCAAAGGCTCTCAAGCCCAAACGATTTTGTCTCAACACCCGCCGCATTGAGACACGAGACGTGCAAATCGTTGTTATTCCGTCCACTTGCGTTGATTATGCGACCTGTCTTGAAGCGCCCCCCCGCTTGCCCCGCGAACACAAACGGAATGTTTGTGAGATAGTGCCCGCTCGAGCTATTGCTCCAGCACTCCATCCCAAGGAATACAGAACTATTATAAAGCGCCGTCCGGCCACCACCGTCATCAACGCTCTTCAGCGCAGTAAGTAACGCTGCAAATTTTTCCGCATAATACGTGTCCATCTTCACCAGCGCCTCGACGTTACCATTGTGCTCAAGCGTATGGTGCGCACTATGCAACCCTCGACTAGGCCACGTCTGACCACTCGACGCGCCAGATAGCGTGAAGGCCACAACGCGCGTCAAATCAAGCTCGAAGGCGAACTTGATCATCGCAATCATTTGGTCATGGACGGGCGAAAGCACATCCAAACTCTGCTTATTCGCGCCATTCCCAGTTGGACGCGCAGCCAACTCACACGAAGCCTTCTTCGTCGACGCCCCTGCAACAGGCGCGCCCCCAAGCGATGAGCGTTGCGCCGTATTTTCCGATTGGCTCCAAGCTTCAAGCAATCCGTCCAATTTCCGCGCATGCTCAGAATCCATGCCAAAGCGCCGCTTCGCATCCTTCACATCATTCAAAATGAAATCGACGACTTTCGCGCGACGCGCCAAGGCTGAATCAACCTTGGCGCCATCACCAAGCGGTTGATTAGAATGCGGCCGGCAGCTACCGCTCGCAGCTCGGATCAATGTATCGTAAACAACGCCCGCGTCCTGCATTGGTTCAATCGCATTGCCATACCGCGTATCTCCCGGCAGCCGCTTGCGAAATGAAATAAAGCGGCTACCAACACCCACTTGGTCGGCGTCGGAATGAGCGCCTGCGCCGATATGCAAACTCTTCAGCGGCACATCCTTGAGATCGGCCCGCGACTGATAGTGGTTCGCAATCCGCACATCAATCGACTCGTTGTCCGTATAGGCAAAATAGGCGTCGTTCTTGAAATACTTGTAGCTGTTACCCGTCGTGCAACCGATCACACCCGCTGCGTGCTCTTCTTTGTAACCGTCGCTCTTGGGGCTGCCACCGTGGATATTCATATTCTTGAACAAAATGAGATCCGACGAATGTGGCTGTAAAGGTGCAATCGGTGTGCCTGCTAATTCGGTCAACGAGTTCGGGTTGGTCCGAGCGGGGTAGAACGAACCACCCTTAAAAAACAGGACATAGCGCGGCGCACGCTCGAACGGCGTCTCCGCCGCGTAAGCCATACTTCTGAGCACCGGATGCAGCAGCACCGCCGCCAACCCAAAACTTTTCGCCAGATCGCGACGCGTTAAGTGGTTCGATTGACGCTTCATAGGAGAGACCTCGTGCCATAGAACAAAAAGCAGCGGCAGCAGCGGCAACAGCATGCCCCCCAGTGACGGAGCCGACACCCAATCCGCTCTTCATGTCGTTCCAACGGTGCCGAAGCGGCAAAATCGTGAAACTTCAAGGCGAAAGCCATATCCGTCATTTCACATCGCGTGACTTCACTTAACCTCAGAAGGTCTGCCTAACTTTCGCGCTGATTGCCGAACACGATGCGTATCCCGTATGAACCGAAAGGCCGACAATGCGAGAACTCAACCGCCGCAACCAATGCTTGCTCGCAATCGTGTCGGCTCTGACGCTCACCCTCGCCGGATCGATAACAGCACGAGCGCAACCAGCCACCGCAAATGCAGCAACTGCTCCCGCTGGACTAAAACAACACAGCGGTGTTTGGGTCGAAGGCCCGGGGTTCGATATCAAATATGGTGGCGACTACGCCACATGCGCCGCACGTTGCCTTGCCAACCAAAAGTGCGTGATGATCGAATACTATCGCCCCGAAAAAAAATGCAACCAGTACGACGCGCCTCGCAAACTCCTGCAAGGCGGTTCGTCGATCGTTGGCACTAGGCAATAGACCACATTTAGCGGCCTATGGCATAACCTTGCATCCCGCGAGGATTTGCAGCCGCCTTGAGCAATGCGCCATCACGCGACGCTGCCACCAATCGACCCTCCGACCAATTATCGCCAACCTCAACCTTGTGACCACGACGTTTCAGTTCTTCAATGCTCTTCGTGGGGAACCGTCCTTCCACGACGACGACCCCAGGTCGCGCCATTCGCGGCCAGAAGCTCTGCGGAAAGTGCTCCGTATGGAAGGCCGGCGCATCAATCGCCTCCTGCAAGTTCATCCCCGCATGCACATGGCGCAAGAACATCTGCGGAATCCATTGATCCTGCTGATCGCCACCTGGTGAGCCCCAGGCAAGATAAGGCTCGCCATCGCGCAATGCCATAGTCGGTGAAAGCGTCGTTCGCGGACGCCGCCCTTCCCCCAACGCCGCCGGATGATCAGCATCCAATACAAACATCTGCGCACGCGAGCCCAAGCAGAACCCAAGCTCCGGAATGATGGGTGAACTCTGCAGCCACCCTCCCGACGGCGTCGCAGCAATCATATTGCCCTGTCGATCGATAACATCATAGTGCACTGTATCGCCACGCGCCGCACCGAGTCGACCAACGGTTGGCTCTCCGACACCAAACGCACTTACGGCTTCCCGTGTGCCATCCTGCACCCGCACCCCAAAAGCCTTGCCGCGCCCCAGAATTGTGCCCGGACGTTGCTCCATCGAGGCCGTCGCACCAATTAATTTACGCCGCTCATTATTGTAAGCGTCGGACAACATCACATCGAGTGGAATATCGGAAAAATTCGGATCACCCAGAAACGTATCGCGATCCGCAAACGCTAATTTAGCAGCTTCCACAACCCAATGCACAAAATCCGGCCCAGTCACGTCGCAACCGTCGAGATCAAAGCCTCTCAACAACGCAAGTTGTTGAAGCGCTGCAATCCCCTGACACCATGCACCAGGCTTTAGCACTCGATAGCGTCCATAGTCATAGTGCACTGGCGCTTCAACCGAAGCACGCCACCCCGCCATATCCTCGCCCGACAGTACCCCCTTATTTCGGCGCCCCGAACTATCCATCAATTCCTGCGTCCGACAAAAATGGTCAATGTGTTCTGCTATGAATCCTTGCGACCACACGAGGCGGGCCTTTTCGATTTGACGTTCTCGGTCACCGCCAACACTCTCGGCTTCCACCATGAGCCGCTCATAGGTATCGGCCAGTTTAGGATTACAGAAAATTGACCCCGGGGCGGGCGGCCTACCACCCGGCAGATAGAGCGCAGCCGATGTCGGCCACTCCAGCCTAAACAACTCAGCAACTGTCGCAATCGTAGCCGTAATCCGCTCGACAACTGGATAGCCATAACGCGCATAAAAAATCGCCGATTCAAGCACAGATCGCAATGACACCGTGCCATAGTCCCGCAATGTCAACATCAGGGCATCAAATGTCCCCGGCACGCACGTAGCCAACAATCCAGAGCCCGGCACCAAATCAAGTCCAAGCGACCGACAATGTGAGATCGACAACTTCCGCGGTGCGATCCCTTGTCCACAAACAACTTTGACGCTCTGACTTTTGACATCAAAAACCATAATTGGCGCATCACCACCTGGGCCATTCAAATGCGGCTCAACGACCTGCAACGTAAAGTTGGCGGCAACGCCTGCATCAATAGCGTTGCCGCCGCGCTCCATCACACCCATCCCGACAGCGCTCGCAATCCAGTGTGTCGTGGCAATCACACCGAAAGTCCCGCGAATTTCAGGACGCGTAGTGAATGGATCGGCGCTGATAAACGACATGCAGTCATCCCCGTTTGCGAGCAAAAGCGATCATCCACACCACCAATCACTCTTGTCAACCATCGCCACCGGTCTCAAACCTACAAACGATGAGCCCGCAACGCAGAGCAAATACGCACAGACCGAGAGTCACTTGCACTAATGAGAGACTTAAGGGCAGACTTTTGGCTGAGCCCGACGATGCGTAGAACGAATAATTGCCTCAACCGAAATGCGCACTCAAAAGGCGAAACAGCCCAAAGGAACCGCTCCATGAAAATGACCACTGAAGAAGCCTTCGTCAAAGTGCTGCAGCTTCACGGCATCGAAGAAGCCTTCGGCATCATTGGATCGGCCTTCATGCCCATCTCCGACCTGTTCCCAAAAGCTGGCATCCGCTTCTGGGACGTCGCCAACGAAATGAACGGCGGCTTCATGTGTGACGGCTACACGCGGGCAACCGGCAAGATCGGCATGTGCATCGCACAAAACGGACCCGGCATTACCAACTTCGTCACACCAATAAAAACTGCCTACTGGAACCACACCCCCATGCTGCTCGTGACGCCGCAAGCAGCCAACAAAACCATCGGCCAAGGCGGGTTCCAGGAAGTCGAACAGATGGCGCTCTTCCGTGACATGGTCTGCTATCAAGAAGAAGTCCGCGATCCCTCAAGAATTGCAGAGGTCTTAAGTCGCGTTATCCTCAAAGCCAAACGCCTGTCAGCCCCGGCACAAATCAACGTGCCACGCGATTACTGGACTCAAGTCGTTGACATCACCTTACCCGCCGTCGTCGAATTTGAGCGCCCCTCTGGCGGCATTATCGCGATCAAAGAGGCTGCAAAACTTTTGAGCGAAGCTCAATTCCCAGCGATCCTCTCCGGCGCTGGCGTCGTTCTCGCAGGCGGCATTCCCGAGTTAATCGCACTCGCCGAAAAACTCGACGCCCCCGTCTGCAACAACTACCAGCATAACGATAGCTTCCCCGGCTCCCATCGTCTCGCCTGCGGCCCCCTCGGTTACAACGGCTCAAAGGCTGCCATGGAATTGATCGCCAAAGCCGACGTGATACTGGCACTCGGCACGCGCCTCAACCCCTTCTCGACCCTACCGGGATACGGCATAGATTACTGGCCTAAATCTGCAAAAATCATCCAAGTCGACATCAACGCCGATCGCATTGGCCTTACAAAACCTGTGGCCGTCGGCATCTGCGGAGATGCCAAGCAAGTCGCCAAGCAGATCCTCGCCCAACTTACGCCCTCAGCCGGTAACGCAGGGCGCGACAATCGCAAGGCACTGATCCACACAACCAAGTCAGCATGGCTTCAAGCCTTGTCCGGTATGGACCACGAAGACGACGATCCCGGCACATCCTGGAACGACCGCGCACGCAAACGCAATCCGGAACGCCTATCACCGCGACAGGCCTGGCGCGCCATCCAAACCGCATTACCAAAAGAAGCAATCATCTCTTCTGATATTGGCAACAACTGCGCCATCGGCAACGCATACCCAACATTCGAGCAGGGTCGTAAATATCTCGCGCCTGGCTTGTTCGGACCTTGCGGTTACGGCTTTCCCGCTATCGTCGGCGCGAAAATTGGCCAACCCAACGTGCCCGTCGTCGGCTTCGCGGGCGACGGCGCTTTCGGTATCGCTATGAATGAGATGACATCCATTGGCCGCAAAGAATATCCAGCCATTACAATGGTCGTATTCCGCAACTATCAGTGGGGCGCCGAAAAGCGTAATACGACGCTTTGGTACGACGACAACTTCGTCGGCACCGAACTCGACCCAGAACTCTCCTACGCCAAACTCGCCAACGCCTGTGGCTTGAAGGGGGTGGCCGTACGCAATCAAACAGAACTCACAGCAGCCATCAGAGAGGCGTGCGAGGCACAAAAAAACCGCGTGACGACATTTATCGAAGTGATCCTCAACCAAGAACTCGGTGAACCCTTCCGCCGCGACGCCATGAAAAAGCCGGTCGTCATCGCCGGCATCGATCCCAAGGATATGCGCAAGCAGATCGTCTGACATGGCCACCGTCCTAACGCTCAATGCCGGTTCATCGTCGTTGAAATTTTCACTCTACGAAATTGATGCCGGTTGCGCCGGCAGATTTCTGCTTGGCGGCCAATGGGCGGGCATTGGCCATCAACCGAGCTTCACAGCAAACATTGGCGGTAAACCCTACGAAGGCGCTCCACCTCAAGGGAATCCGCCAATAGATCCGCGCACAGCCCTCGTCTCGGCACACAAATGGCTCGTCGACCAAGGCATCAACATTGATGAAATCGCCGCAACGAGCCATCGCATCGTCCATGGCGGCACTACATTTTCGGCCCCTTGCGTAATCGGTGACCAGCAGCGAGTGGCCTTAGATCTAATACAAAGACTGGCGCCCCTCCATGTGCCGCACGGCTTGGCTGTGCTCGACGAGATCCGCGCACACTTCCCTCACATCCCGCATATTGCCTGCTTCGACACGGCCTTTCACACAACCCAACCAGACGCCGCCACACGTCTACCGCTGCCACAGCGTTTCCACGACAAAGGCTATCGTCGTTACGGATTCCACGGCCTCAACTACGAGCACATTGTTGATACCTTCACCGATACGACAGCGCGTCCGCTGCCATCCCGCCTCCTTGTATTCCATCTCGGCAACGGCTGCAGCGCCACCGCCATTCACAACGGAATGAGTGTCGCAACCACCATGGGCTTCACACCACTCGATGGGCTCGTCATGGGCACACGCACCGGCTCAATCGATCCCGGAGTCTTACTCGCCCTAATGCGCGATGAAGGCCTCGACCACGACGCGCTTGAAATACTTCTCTATAAACAGAGCGGCCTTCTCGCATTGTCAGAACTGAGCAGTGACATGAAGACGTTGCTCGCAAGCAATGATAAGAATGCAAAGCGCGCCGTTGAACATTTTTGCTACTGGGCAGCCCGTCACGCGGGTTCACTCATCACAGCAATGGGCGGGCTAGATGCCATCGTCTTCACCGGCGGCATCGGTGAGAACGCAAGCGCCGTACGCGAAAAAATTGTATCGCATCTGAGTTGGCTCGGCGCAACACTCGATCAGAAGCAAAACGCCGCCAATGCAACACAGTTATCAGGCTCCAATTCCCAACTCACCATCTGGCGAATTCCAGCGAACGAGGAATTGACGTTGGCCAGACATGCGACCAACTTTATAAGTTAAGCAGCAAGCCTACTTGGTATCCACATGCTTGACATTGGCGCTAAACCCAAGCAAAAACGCATCTATGGGGCCACAGCGATTGCCCCGTGAGGCCCCGGCCCAAAGATCGCGTCCCTAAACCTCGCCCCCAGGGGCTTTAAGAGAGGATGGACGCTATGACGTCTCCGACCGAAATTTCTGTTGCCCGACTTGCCCGACTCATTGGAACTCCAGAAGCTCCCGCAATCATCGATATATGCATCGACGAAGACTTCGCCGCTGACCCCAGACTAGTGCCCGGATCACAGCGTCGCGATTTCCGCAAAGTAGACTCCTGGGCTTCTGATTATCTCAACCGCTCAGTCGTCGTCGTCTGCCACAAAGGCAAAAAACTATCGCAAGGCGTCGTCGCCTATCTGCGCCACGAGGGCATTGCATCGGAATCTCTAGAAGGCGGTGTTGTCGCTTGGCGTGAACAAGGCCAAGAACTCGTCAAGATCGACAAGCTTCCCCCGCGCGACGCCAAAGGCCGCACAGTTTGGGTCACACGACAGCGACCAAAAGTAGACCGCATCGCCTGCCCCTGGTTGATCAAACGTTTTGTGGATCCGTCCGCAGTGTTCCTGTTTGTTGCGCCCTCCGAAGTGACAGCCGTCGGCGAACGCTTCAACGCCGTCCCCTTCGATATCGACGACGTCTTCTGGTCACACAGGGGCGAGACGTGCACATTCGACACCATGCTAACCGAGTTCGGCCTAACGAGCCCTGCGCTTCAACATCTCGCCCGTATCGTGCGCGGCGCCGACACTGCACGTCTTGACTTGGCCCCCGAAGCCGCCGGTTTGCTTGCAGCATCCCTTGGCTATTCGCGGATGTATAAAGACGACATCGCCCAACTCGACGCAGCCATGATGATGTACGACGCGTACTATCGCTGGTGTCGCGATGCCAGCGACGAGTCACACAACTGGCCAACGACCGGCAAAAAAACCTCGATTTAAGGCTGCAGCACAGCTCATGCTGCAAACGTCGCCACCATTGCCCTTGTCGCAATCAAGGGGATAGGCAGTGCTTTGGTCACAGCACAACGCAACAGCTCTGGCGAATCTGCGGTGCTTGTTGCGAAGTATGCGGCATATTCTGCGGCGACTACGCCGTTGGAATTTGCGAAATCAAAGGCGACGGGCGTTACAAGCCCTCGCCCGACACACTCCGGCGGTTCACCTTGCCGACCGAAAGGATAAATGAAAATGACCAATACGGACGCTCCGAAGCATCACGCGTCGACGCCAAGCTTCCGCGAAGCTCTGAGCACTTGGACACGCATCGGTCTCCTTTCGTTCGGGGGGCCAACCGCACAAATCGCGCTAATGCACAAAGTCATCGTCGATGAAAAAAAATGGCTAACTGAGCAGCAATATCTCAACGCGCTCGGGTTCTGCATGTTGCTGCCCGGGCCGGAAGCCATGCAACTCGCCACCTATGCAGGGTGGCGACTGCATGGCTTAAAAGGTGGACTTGCGGCTGGCCTCATGTTTGTGCTGCCAGGCGCGCTTGTTGTGCTTGCGTTGTCGGCCATCTATGCCGGTTACGGCCAACTCCCCGTCATCGAAGCGGTCTTCTTCGGTGTCAAAGCCGCCGTATTGGTCATTGTCGTCGAAGCTTTGCTCCGTATCGCCAAGCGCGCACTCAAATTGCAAGAGCACTGGATCATCGCGGCGCTATCGTTCATCGCAATCTTCTTCTTCGCATTCCCCTTCCCCCTGATCGTCGCTCTTGCGGCTCTATGGGGCTATCTGCGTTCAAGTACCGGCACAACGTCGACGGCTGTCATCGCAGCTTCAACACCACTACCTCTGCGCGACACAGCCGTAACCGTCGCAGTTTGGCTCGCTATTTGGGCACTCCCGTTACTAGCCATCGCAGCATTATTCGGACCAACCCACATTCTAGCGCAATTGAGTTGGTTCTTTTCCAAGTTGGCAATGGTGACGTTCGGTGGAGCCTATGCCGTGCTCGCTTACATGGGCCAAGACGTCGTCACCCAACATAAGTGGCTCGAAGCCGGTCAAATGATGGATGGCCTAGGCCTCGCCGAAACCACGCCCGGACCTCTCATCCTAGTAACTGAGTTCGTGGGCTATCTTGCGGCCTACAAACAAGGCGGCACATCGCCCGTACTTATGGGCATGCTCGGCGCGGTCGTTGCACTTTGGGCAACCTTTGCGCCATGTTTCTTGTGGATCTTCGCCGGCGCGCCTTACATCGACGGCTTAAATGCACAACCGCGTTTAAAGGGAGCACTCGCAGCTATCACAGCAGCAGTCGTTGGTGTTATCTTGAACCTCGCAGTCTGGTTCGGATTGCACGTCTTCTTCGGTAAAGTCACCGAAACCAAAACCGGTCCACTAACACTCTGGCTACCAGATCTCACCACACTCGATTGGCGCGTGGTACTTATCGCCAGTATCAGCGCCGCGTTGTTGTTACGCCTGCATTGGGGCATTCCCGCCGTTCTAGGCGTTGCATCGGCACTGGCAATTGGGATGAAAACGCTAAGCCTATAATGCTCCTCTGCTGCCGAGCGCCTGCAGTGCCCCACGCAATGGCTGGAACTTAAACCGCACCACATGCTTCCCGGCAGGCACCTGCACCGCCCGGAACAACACGTTGGCCTTAAGCAACTCCGTCCGTTGCCCGTCAATTTCCGCAAACCAAGACGGATGCCAGAGATCGTTCAACACGACATACCCGCCGCCTGTACTCTCAACCTCAACTGAAACATCAGTATTGCGATACCTCACAATTCGGGCCTGCCCCGTACCTGTACTTGTACCCGACCTAACCGGCACCATTGGCATCTCAAGCAAAACTGTCGCCTTCGGGTCAAAGCCATCCGGCCACGTACCCGTCTTTAGCAATCCGATGAAATCTGCACCCAGTGCGTGCTGCACGAACAGCACACGTGGCAACGCATGCGGATTCTCGTAGATCCACGCCTCGTCGGTCTTTGCAACCAGCGTCCAGTCACCCGCTTTCAATTTCGGATCAACCTTCTCAAGCGGTTGCCCCGCCGCCACATAGCGCAATCCCAGCATATCAACCAACATCGAACGATACGACGGCATGAGTGGCGCAAGTTTCCGCTGTTCGGCTAACCCTATCGTATCTTCAGCGCCTGTCGCCTGCGAATACGCACCAAGCCGCACCGGATTATACCCCAATGTATTCTCAAGCCGATGTGGCAGGCTTGCATTTGGCCAGTGAAAACCCAGGCCCAGCAACTCGACACGATCGCGCCGCGTCTCATTTGTAACCGCATGCGATTTAAGAAAACCAATCGTCGCATTGCGCGACTTGGGTTCAAGCACATCATACATCGTAGTCGGCATTGCCGATGACGTCGTCGGTCCATTATTAAAGCCGAGATCGACGGCTGTAACCGCAGCTAAAATCGCCGTTGCCATCCACGGTTCAAGAGCAATGCGCGAGCGTGCAAATGTCAGTACCATAGCCGAAACAAGAAATGCGGTGACGGCTGCTATCAGTGGCCACGGCAAGAGCCCCACGCGGTCGATACGCAGCGCCAGCCCCAATGCACACGCAAAGGCCAAACCAACGATCGCGACGGTGAACATCGTCGCATGCTCACCAAATTTTTCCCACGGCGCAACAAACATGCGATGCACCGCATAGCCAACGAGGATTGCACCAAGTCCGCCCATGAGAAATGTCGCGTCAGCCGGTCGGCGATAAAGATCAACACCAGGCAGAACAGTGTATAAACCGCGAAATATCGGCGTATACCAGCCGAGCGCATACAACAGAGCGACGATAAACGCGACACTGAAAAACCGCACCTCGCGCTGCCACAGCCAATCGCGCCACAAGGCCACAAGAATAAGAATAACAGGCAACGCACCAATATAAATCTGTCCCATATTTTGCGCGATAAAGAGCCCCGTATCATGCCACGCAAAACTTGGTGGGCCCCAATAATCTTCCATGCGCCCTGCAGCCCCAAAAACTTGCGGCAGGATTGCTGTAATCAATAGTGCAGGATGCAGCGACCCGCGCCCAGCGCCAATAAAATCAATCACAGGGCGATTAGATTGGCCCGCTAATTGAGCCGTTAGAATAAGAGGAACCGCCGCCAACACAATAGCCACACCACCGCCCACCAGTGCGAACCTCAACGTCTCCGTCAACGATGCAACTCGCGCCGTAAGATGCAGCCACCGACAAACCACATACGCCGTCAAAAGATATAGCACCAACAAAGCAACCTGATCGCGACCAATCAAAATCACCGCGCCAACAACGCCTGCGACAACAGCACAAACATACGAGCATCGATCAAAAGCACGATCAATCGCCAGCATCGCCATCGGCCAATAGGCAAGGCTCAACACTTGCCCCGTATGCTGCATCCGCCACGACATCGAAGCGCCGAAGCAAAACACCAAACCACCAATAACCGCGCCCGCGAAATGCCAGCCTTGATCTCGCATCCATACAGCCAGTGCCATCGCACCCACCAACGCCGCGAGCAGCGTCGTCATATCGATGGCCCACGCACTCGGATTGCCGTTGACCAGAGCCAACAACAAATAGGGCGGTGAGAAAATCATCGACTGCGGATCAGCAATCTGCGGATGCCCACTGAAGGCATAGGGATTCCAGAACGGGCTTTCTCCACGCGCCAACGCTTGTGCGAGAAATTGAATTTGCGGTTGAAACTGCGCCTTCGCATCCCAAGGAATCGTCACATGCCCCAAGACCCAAGGCCAAGCCATCGCGATCCATCCGGCAGTCAATAGCGCCAACGCAGGCAACAGCGGCCATTGTTCCCGCGCTATATCCTCCCGATCAAACGCCGCGAGAGAGCGTCGGCTAGCACTCAGGCCCTGTCTAAATTTATGCTGCACAATACCGTTCTCGCATCTCAATCAAGCCCTAGCCACAATTGAAAGACTAAAGCCCCTTCCAAGCAGCAGTGTTGGGTGTATACCCCGCCCAACGAACAAGGGGCAGGCCCCAATGCGAAAACGAAGCCTTATGATTGATGATGACCCCAGGGCCAAATCCATGATCGGCACTATGAACACCACCAACGCCATTGCCCAAATGCTGGCGCCACTGATTAATGCCCCCGCCGGACACCCGTTTGTCATCGCCCAACTCGGCCAATCCCTCGACGGCCGCATCGCCACCCCAACCGGCGAGAGTCGTTGGATCAACAAAGATGCAGCCCTCGACCATGTTCATCGCCTGCGCGCCCATGTCGACGCCGTTGTCGTGGGCATCGGAACAGCCCTCGCTGATGACCCAATGCTGAACGTGCGCCGTGTCGAAGGTCGCAATCCCGCGCGCGTTATAATTGATCCGCGTGGCCGCCTTCATGCCGACCGGCGCTGTTTACAGGACGGTGATGGCTGTCGGCGCATCGTTATCCGCTCAACCGACACAAGTAGCCCTTCACTACCAGCAGGCGTTGAAATTCTGGCATTGCCCCCCGATACTGACGGAAAACTGAACCCCGTTGCCATCGTTGACGCACTCACAGCGCACGGCTTGCCAAAGTTGCTCATCGAAGGCGGCGCTTGGACCGTATCAGAATTCATTGCGGCCAGGGCTGTCGACCGCCTGCACGTCCTTGTAGCTCCTTTGATCCTGGGCTCAGGCAAAACCGGCCTTGCATTACCCACCATCGACAAGCTTTCGGAAGCCATTCGGCCAGCAACTCGCGTGTTCCCACTTGCTGACGGCGACGTTCTGTTCGACTGTGACCTCAGGACCGCAGCCATAAGCTGAACCCTAGCGGTTCAAAAAAGCGGAACATGGGAGCCTTACGCATGGCCAACATTAAATCCGATCCGCGCAAACCCAGCCTCGATTCAGATACCCCCGTCTATTCCCCCACGGCACGCCGCTACCACTGGTGGACGGTCGCATTTGTCGCCGCCATGTTCCCATTAGGTAAGGCCATGGACTATCGCGGCAACCACTTAAACATTTGGGACAATACGACCAACGCACTGTACTCGCTCCACAAGATCCTAGGCATCTTATTGCTGGCACTGATCATTGTCCGTCTCGCCTATCGCTTAAAAAATGGCGCGCCGCCCGACGAACCAACACTTGAGCCCTGGCAAAAACTGGCGTCACATCTGACCCATTGGGGCCTCTATGGTCTTTTGATTGCTATGCCTTTGCTCGGCTGGCTCGGCGTTTCCCTCTATGGCGCACGCGACATCTTCGGATTATTCAGTTTGCCACCATTGGCCGCCCAAAATCAGGAAGCCGCCAAACTCGTGTTTATGCTGCACGGCGCCGGTGCAGGACTATTGTTCGTTGCCATTGGCGCGCACGTCGGTGCAGCCCTCTATCACCATGTGATCCGCAAAGACGGCGTGCTCAGGCGCATGCTGCCCGGCATCGGGACACGCAAGTCCTGACCAATACTGCGACGTCATCGATTGCTCCTGCGACGGCATAGCCGATTGGCTATCGTCGAAGCGAAGTCCAACATGTGGCGTCACTCAGCTGGAAGCGCCGCCGTGGACATAGACGATCCTCGCCCCCACCCCAAAGCACCTGGCCCCGCGCTCGGCATAGATCGAGCCATGGTTACGCACCTCGTTCACGCCTTCTATGATGAAGTCCGCCGCGACAGTATTCTCGGCCCGATCTTCGACAAGCGTGTCAAAGACTGGACGCCACATCTCGAAAAGCTCGTGCGCTTCTGGTGCTCAATCGCACTGATGACCGCAGAATATCACGGTCGCCCCATGCCAGCGCACATGGGCCTCGGCATTGAACCGAACCATTTTGTACGCTGGTTAGAGCTATTCGCCGAAACCGCCCAACGTGTATGCCCGCCGGAAGCCGCAAACTTCTTCGTGGAACGCGCGCAAAACATCGCGCGCTCTCTGCAACTTGGCATCGGCCTTATTGATCCGCTAACTGGTCAACTCCGAGCGCGGGCTCGATGATGCTCAATATTGGATCCGTGCGACCTCACGCAACTCATCAGGGTCCGTTGTACGGAAGCCAAAAAATTCCAGATACACGGGGATTTGCTCAAATAGCATGTCCGTACCAATCTGGAATTTGCAGCCCCGCGCGCGAGCCGCTTCAAGAAACGGCGTAATCTCAGTCTTCATCACTACTTCGCCAACAAACGACGACGGCGCAATACGCGACACGTCGAACGGCAAAGGATCACCCTCTTTCATACCAAGAGGTGTCGCGTTGACAACAACGTCATAGCCAGCCGGATCATTCGAGCCCGTAACGACTTTCAACTTCGGATAATTGGATCGTAGGCGTTGAGCCAAAGCATCCATCATTGGCGTATACGCGTCAAAAATTGCGAGCTCACCGACATCAACCTTTGCCATCGACGCAGCAATAGCCGACCCCACGCCGCCGCAGCCAGAGACGAGCACGCGCGCGCCAGCCAAACGGCGACCCTTTCGCAGTACACCACGCACAAATCCCTCGCCATCAAACATATCACCGATCAGCTTGCCACCAGGACCAAGACGAACCGCATTACACGATCCAGCGACTTTAACTGTCGTTGATGCCTGATCAAGCAGCCCAACCGTGGTCACCTTGTGCGGCATCGTCACAAGCGCGCCGTGAATATTCGACAGCCTGAACACGAGTTTGAGAAATGCGGCATAGTCTTCGGCCTTGCAACCCATGGGCACAACGACAGCGTCAATGCCATGCTTCTCAAAGTACGGGTTGTAGATCATCGGCGCTTTAAAACTCTCGGTCGGATAGCCAAGATGCGCGATAAGTTTTGTGGTGCCACGGATAGACGTCATATCAAAACCTTTTAGGATCAATGGATTTACGCAGCATTCCAAAGCAGAATGCAACAGAATCAAATGCGATCACAACACCGATTGAGTTTGGAGCAAGCGATTCACACGTCATGCCTTCTTCTCGACCATCAGCCGTGCGACACGACGCAACGCCAATTGATAACCTTGCGTACCAAATCCCGCTATCACACCATCAGCACGACCAGAAACAAACGAGTGATGGCGGAACTCCTCGCGTTTATGAACATTCGAAATATGAACTTCGATAACTGGCCCCTCGAATGTATTGAGCGCATCAAGGATAGCCACAGATGTATGCGTAAACGCAGCAGGATTAATCACAATGCCGCCAGCAATCTCGCGTGCCTCATGAACCCAATCAATGATCTCATACTCGCGATTGGATTGATGAAAGCGCAGGTCAACTTTCAACTCTTTTGCTAACGCACGACAATCCTTCTCAACGTCAGCCAACGTCTCATGACCATAGATATGCGGCTGACGTTTGCCGAGAAGATTGAGGTTCGGTCCATTCAGAATGAAGGCAAGGCGGCTCATAGCGGTTCCTTCCAGCAAGTCGCGTACAGTGTGATGTCAAATTGACTTTATGCGGTAAAATCGCATCGCGTTTTCCGCAAACAATTTCCGCCGATCAGTTAACGACAAATCTGCAACCGACGCTTTGAAGTTCGTGAATAGGTAATCCCACGAGCCCTTCAAGCCATCAACCGGATAATTTGAGGCAAACATACAGCGATCTGCACCAAAAATCGAAATCGCGTCGCGAATAATCGGCTTGTTAACAGCAAGTGTCCACGGCTGCCCCGGCAACGCAAAGCCCGACAGTTTACAATGCGCATTGGAACAGACCGCCAACGCTTCCATACCACGCCGCCAGACCTTGAGCGCCTCAGCCGACCGATCAAACGGATAACCGGTATGATTGAGCACAACGGGCAGCGTTGGGTATTCGCGCACAACTTCGGCGGCTTCCGACAGATGCCACCATGGCACGCGTAAATCCCATGACAACTTGTACTTCGTCAGTAACGCCAATCCTGACCGCCACTTCGGATCTTGCATACTTCGCGGCTGCCCCCGCACATTATCATTAGGGCCAGAAGAAATAATTGGCTTGGTTCGAATGCCGCGCACCAGCGCAAACGAACTTTGCTTGGCGATGATCTCTTCGCTGTTGGGCTCATCCACCCAAGCGTGCGCAACAATCGCATTGGGCATACCATAACGCTCAGATAGACCAGAAAGCCACTGCGTCTCCTGCACTTGGTGCGTTCGCTGGCATTCCGCCTCGACGTGAACTGTCGCGATCACATTATGAAGTGCCGTATCACGCCGGTATTCATCCGGGAGATACGAGCGCTGGATAGCCGACGTATCTCCATGGTTGGCATAGGTCGCGCCCGTCAACCAGTCGTATTTGAACTCCGAACTGAAGTCCCACAGATGATGGTGCGCATCGACGATTGGCAAATCGTCTTTGACCACAGACATCGAACCACCCTTAGCTTGATCACCCACTTGGAGGAGTTGCAACAATTACGATTTTCTCGGCATCTCAGTCAGCAATGTGCCAATACGCGTCATCGCCAGGCGGATGTTATCGACTGAATTGGCATAAGAAAACCGCACATACCCCTCACCGTGGACGCCAAAGCTCGTACCAGCGACCGTGGCCACGCCAGCTTGCTCCAGCATCGCATTCTGCAGTTCTCGTGCTGTAAATCCCGTGCCTGAAATGTTCGGAAACGCATAGAACGCGCCACCAGGATTAACGCACGTCACCCCCGGCAGTTGATTAAGCAAACCAACAATGACGCGGCGACGCTCGTCAAACGCTTTCACCATCGCATGCACCTCGTCCTGCGGCCCGGTCAACGCGGCGATTCCGGCGTACTGGGTCGGCGCATTAACGCAACTGTGGGAATTCACGCAAAGCCGCCCAACATGCTCAACCAGCGCTTTCGGCCACACAGAAAAACCCAAACGCCAACCAGTCATCGCATATGTCTTCGACCAACCATCAAGAATAATCAGGCGATCCCGGATCTCAGGAAAACGCAGAAAGCTGACGTGCTCCTGTCCGTCGTAAAGCATCTGCGAATAGATCTCGTCGGCCATGATGGCGACATTAGGATGTTGAGCGAGCCCTGCAACAAGTTTGCGAATTTCCGCTTCCGGCACCGCACCACCCGTCGGATTGCCCGGCGTATTAAGAATGATCAGTGATGTATTCGGCTTGATCTGCGCCAGCACTTCGTCAGCCGAGAACGCAAAACCATTTTCCTCTCTAAGCGCAATCGGCACCGCGGTGGCACCCGTGTACTGGATCATGGACCGATAAATCGGAAATCCCGGATCAGGATACATGATCTCTTTACCCGGTGTGCCAAACATCATCATGGCGAAGAACATCGTCGGCTTACCACCCGGCATGATCACAATGTTGCCCGGATCAACTGTTGCTCCATGTCGCTTGTGCAGGTCCGCAGCCACGGCCTCGCGCAAAGGTAGAATGCCGTTCGCCGGCGTATAGCCATGATGACCGTCGCGCAGCGCCTTAATGGCGGCCTCAACAATATGCTGCGGCGTTTTGAAATCCGGCTGCCCGATGCCGAGATTAATTATATCCTTACCTTGAGCCGAAAGCGCCGCAGCCCGCGCAAGCACCTCGAAAGCGGTCTCGGTCCCTAGACGGTTCAGGCTGTCCGCAAGTTGCAACATGGTGTTTCCTATTTCCCAGTTCGTTTTGTCGGTTTATGGCCCAAACAACACTGCATGGAAAGCCGATTACCGCGCGAATTAAGCGCGACCGACATACCGACAAAGCACGCGAGCAAGACACTTACGATGGACTCCCGTTGACGACACCCACTAGTCCTGCCAAGCACCCAGCATAATCTGCGAGGCCCGTATGCGTACCTTCGATGTCGACATACTGTTGATCCCCGGTTGGACCAACTCAGGTCCTGATCATTGGCAGACCCGTTGGAAAAGCCGCCTTAAAACCGCGCGTCGCGTCAACCAAGACGATTGGGATCGCGTGAACAAATCAGCTTGGACTGAGCGCGTTATCACGGCAGTCACAGCCGCCGAAAAACCGGTCGTGTTAGTTGCCCATTCCTGTGGCGTACCAACCGTCGTCCACGCCGCACCTTACTTCCCTCCCGACAAGGTGGTCGGTGGTTTCTTAGTAACTCCAGGCTCGGAAGCAGCAACCTCGGCGATCCCAGACATGGACCCGAATTTCACGCCCTATCCACGCGATCCCCTTCCGTTCCCGTCGTTGCTCGTCGCTAGCCGCAACGATCCATACTGCCCCTACGATGACGCAGGCGACATGGCCTTGGCTTGGGGCTCAACTTTGGTGGATGCGGGTGAAGTGGGACATCTCAACACAGAAAGCGGTCACGGCCCCTGGCCAGAAGGCGCTATGCGGTTCGGCTGGTTCTTAAAACAACTTGGCCGGACTAATCCCGTATGAGTTATACCCACAACAGAATGTCCGGCCTTTTGCTGCTCTCAACCTGAGAGGTGAAATCAGGTTTTTGATTCAATGTCCGCCACGGCTTTTGCTAAAAACTCGATCATCTGCTTTTTGATATCGGCATCCGCAACAGCAATACCCTTGCCGCTCAAATCTGCTTTCACTTTGCGAAACACGTCGTCATCACCAGCTTCAGCCAAGTCAGCCTTGCGAACTGCCTTGACGTAATCTTCGAGTGCCGCGCCGGATAGCCCCATCTTTGCGCCGGCCCACTCCGCCAGCATCTTGTTCCGACGGCTCTCAGCTTTGAACTTGAGGTCAGCGTCATGAGCAAACTTCTTCTCGAAGCCCTTTTGGCGGTCATCGAACGTGGTCATAGCCAGTCTCCATCTAACGCTGTTCTAAACACCGTATACCAAACCTCGGACGTGAAGTTTGTTGCAGGTTGCACAGCCACTTAGGGTTGCCCCAGGGCTCAACGCCGCCCGTGTTGCGCTTGCTTTAACCCGGTAGGGGGCCGGAAATCAATGGCTTGAACGTCATTTAGTCCGCCCTCTACAGCAATCGCATCGCATCACAGACAAGCACCTGCAACCAGCGTCGTTAACATTGTGTCTCCCCCCTCGTTCCGCTACTGTCGAAGGACGGAAAACCGCCTGCCAATACCCTATCAAAAGGGCGTATTCACGGGCGATTTGCCGGAATAAAAAGATCATCAGCAAGCAATCGGCAATGACGCATCAATCGTTTCGTCGCCCTCCAAAAGCAACGTAACGATCGACCCAGAAACGGGTCCAAGACGTTAGGCCCACCCCTAGGCCCGAGTACGAAGGACAGATGAGATGAACAAGCGCCGCCGCATCTACGAAGGCAAGGCCAAGATCCTCTATGAAGGCCCCGAGCCCGGCACTCTCGTACAACATTTCAAAGACGATGCGACCGCGCTCAATGGTAAAAAGCACGCGCAGATCGAAGGCAAAGGCGTACTCAACAATCGCATCTCCGAGTACATCTTCACTAAGCTCGGTGACATCGGCGTGCCCACCCATTTCATCAAACGCATCAACATGCGCGAGCAGTTGATACGCGAGGTCGAGATCATCCCCCTCGAAGTCGTCATCCGCAACGTCGCGGCTGGCTCTCTTGCAACACGCCTCGGACTCGAAGAAGGCATGCAGTTGCCCCGCTCAATCGTCGAGTTCTACTACAAGAACGACAAACTCAACGATCCCATGGTGTCGGAAGAACACATCACCGCCTTCGGCTGGGCCACACCGCAGGAAATCGACGAAGTGATGAGCCTCGCGCTCCGCATTAACGATTTCATGGTCGGCCTGTTTCTCGGCATCGGCATCCGCTTGATCGACTTCAAGATTGAGTTCGGCCGCCATTATGAAAACGAGCAGGTCCGCATTGTCCTCGCTGACGAAATCAGTCCCGACAGCTGCCGCTTCTGGGACAACACCACAGGCGATAAACTCGACAAGGACCGGTTCCGCCGCGACATGGGTGGCGTACTTGAGGCCTACCAGGAAGTTGCACGCCGATTGGGCGTCCTGACAGAAGCCCCCAGAAGTCGCGGCGCAGGCCCGGTCTTGGTCACAACCAACGGTCAGAAACCCAATTGACTACGCCTGGTGCGCCCCTCTGATCCATCCAGCGGCGCATCGCATTAAACTGGGAACAGGCTCGCGAACGCGGCCTGTCAACCCGCCCAACCTGAGCCTGCAGAGTCAAACTTTGAATACCAAACGCAGATCACACACTGCCGAGATTATAGAAAAGCAATTTGCCCAACAGTTTGGTCAGTTTGCCCTCTTGTGCCCAGCCGCGAGGCTGGGCATTAACTTTTCAAAACCGACTTGATCAATATGCAAATGCCACTGTTCGCCGCCATCCCTTGAGCGCGCCCGAGGAGCCTCCCATGAAAGCCCGCATCCGCGTCACCCTAAAAAACGGCGTACTCGATCCCCAAGGCAAGGCCATAGAGAACGCACTCGGCGGTCTAGGCATTCCCGGCGTCGCTGAAGTGCGTCAGGGCAAATACTTCGAAGTCGATCTTAAAGAGACCGACGAAGCCAAAGCCAAGGCAACAGTCGAGAAAATGTGCAAAGACCTCCTCGCCAACACCGTGATCGAAAACTACGCCTTCGAATTGGTGAAAGCATGAGAAAGCGACGCACCTTAGTTGGCACTTGGACGATTGCAGCAACCTTGGCAGCAACATCAATCTCGCTCGCCGCACCCAAGACGATCATAAACACGGACTTGAAATACTCCATCGCAATACCGTCCGAATGCCGCCTCGAAGAAGGGCCCGGCACGCTGGAAGCGATCTGCGCCGCAGACCTCGACGAAGCCAAAGCGGCTGAGTTGCCAAAAGCCACTGCTTTTTTACTCGAAATCGATGCAGAAGCTGTCCCGAGCGACGCCAAACCTTACGCCGAAGCTGAATTCCGCCAGGAAGTGCCCGAAGCCGTATGCGGCGAGTCTGATGCCACACGCGTAAAAATAACTAACGTCAAAATCGACAAAACAGATGCAGCATCTGTCATAACCGCTGACGCCACCTGCCCCGAAATTAAATTCCTCGGATTAGAAGAACGCCATGCCCGTGTGAGCTACGTCATCGCGCCCAAGTATCGCTATCGCTTGATGACACGCACGCCAGCATCGGACGCTGCCAAAACAAAAACTGCGGCCGATAACTTCTTCGCCAGCTTCAAACAAACTGCGGAGTAACACCGTGAAAGCCTCAATCATCGTCTTCCCCGGCACCAACCGCGAACACGACATGGCCGATTGCTTGCTGGCAGTATCGGGGAAACCCGCCCGCCTCGTATGGCACGCAGAAACAGAAATCCCCCAGTCCGATCTCATCGTCCTTCCCGGCGGTTTCTCATATGGCGATTACCTGCGCACCGGCGCCATGGCCGCCCATTCCCCCATCATGCGCGACGTAATCAAGAAGGCCCACGCAGGCGTGCCCGTCCTCGGCGTCTGCAATGGCTTTCAAATCCTATGTGAAAGCGGCCTGCTGCCTGGCGTCTTACAACGCAACGCCTCGCTCAAGTTCATTTGCAAGGACGTCTGGCTCAAGGTTGAAAATGCCTCGACACTCTTTACGTCCAAGTATCAAAAGGGCGAACTCGCTCGCATGATCTGCGCCCACGGCGACGGCAACTACTTCGCCGACAACACCACCTTGGATCAACTGGAACACGACGGACGCGTCGTCTTCCGCTACGCCGATGCCCAAGGCCGCGTGACTGCCGAAGCCAATGCCAACGGCGCCCAGCGCAACATTGCCGGTATCTGCGACCCAAAAGGCCGCATCCTCGGCATGATGCCCCATCCCGAAAACGCAGTTGAAGCTGCCCTCGGCTCGACCGACGGTCGCCGCCTGTTCGAAAGCGTCGTCGAAGCCCTCGTCGGATAATGGCAAGACCGCAGCATACGACGTTAACGCCTTACTAACGATAAAATCGGCGACCTAGCTATTCGGAGCCACGCTTAGCGTGTTTTTAGCTCCCACCGGACTACAATTCAGCCATGGCTGTTATTGAGCGACATCGCAGTATTTGGGATCGGTTGATTGGGCGCAATAAGCCCGTTCAACGGAACACTGCCGTTGGTCATGCGCGCACAGCCGCCGCTATCAGCAACAACATAACCGGCGTCCACGCGGCTGCACCAACAAAACCAGAGGGCCGCTTCTGGATGGCACTCTCCATCATTGGCATCATCACCGTTCTGGCTTTGATGGGGCTCTACGCCAACACCCCACAACAAAGCCGACCATTTGATAGCAAAACCATCGCCGACTTACTGAAAGTTGGCAGCGCCGCCATCGCCATCATGGCCGCCCTCATTGCACGCTATCTCGTCCAATCCCTTATTCTCACCGGCCTTGCGACGGCGTGGACCAACTATTTCGGCGCACGCAAGAGCAAGGACGACGGAGCAGCAGCCATCAAACACAAAGGCGGTCGGTTTGTCGGAACCTTCTTTGGATTGCTACTGATTATCAACGTAGCCATGCCGCTCTTTCACATCCTGACACGCAAATTCGGCATTGTCGGTTTCCCCGGCATGGGTCTCGTGCCCGTACTCGCCATTGGCTATCTTTTCTGGTACCGCCACGGCAACCACACGACAAAATCCGGCACATAAAAAAGCGGCCAGCTGGAAGCTGACCGCTCAATGCAATTGCAATAAATAACCTTACGCCTTCTTAGCTGGCGGGATTTTGACAAGTTCCATCGGCGTCGCGTGGAACCGGTATCCATCACCTTGCTTCGCCAGATTACCAACGCCAGGCCATGGGAAATGATAGGCGACAAACGGCACGCGGTCTTTTGACAACATATCAAACACCTTGAGACGCGACTGCACGGCCTGCTTCGGATCAGTATCGTAGGCAAACTCCGTCCGCGGTTTCTCGGTGAGCAAGATCTGGTGATGCGTCGTATCGCCGATATAGGCGAGCGACTTGTTCTCACTCTTGATGATGAAGATCGAATGCCCCACCGTGTGTCCTGGCGCAAACATTGCTTGCACGCCAGGCACGACATCCTTGCCATCTTCAAAGAATTTCATCCGATCCTTGTAGGGCAGAAGGTTCTGCCGCGCATGGATGACAAACGCTTTGAGGTCACCCGTGAGTTTTTTCTCGTCCGTCCAGAAATCATAATCGGACTTGGCAAGATGTATCGTCGCATTCGGGAAATAGCGCTTCCCCTTGGCACTCGCCAAGCCACCCACATGATCAATATGGGCATGCGAACAGATCACATCGTCGATTGCAGCCGGATTGATACCGCTTTCACGCAGCGACCGCAGCAGACGCCCTGTCGTGGGACCAAAGGCTTTGCTAGTCCCCATGCCGCTATCAAACATAATTAGACGGCTGCCAGTATTCACGACCAGCACGTTTTGCTCAAGCACGATGCTGTCTGTCGGCAAAAAGTTTTCAGTCAACGCCTTGCCGATCTCGTCTTTGGTAATGCCCTTCATGGTGCCGGACGGTTCACCCAACGGCAGCGGACCATCAGACACAATTGTCGCTTGAAATTTACCCACCGGGAAGCGGTAGTAGTACGGCACTTGTAGCGCCGAGAACGGCGCCTTCGCTGACGCGGAAGTTGGCATAAAACCTGTGGCAGCGCCGAGCCCCAGCGCCGCACCACCCAGCATCAGGCCACGACGGGAAACGTCTTGTGTCATACGATCCTCCACATGTGTTCGCGCATGAAAAAGCCGCGCCGCAGCAACCGCAGTCGGCTGCTGCGATGGAGACTACGCAAATCGGCGGAACATATTCAACTACAGAGCGAAGATCGAAAACGCTGACCCGCTGTCACAGTCACGCATATCAAACACCTGTGGCAACGCAACAATTCAGCGTCATAGTTCAAAACCGCTTCAGCAACCGCTCGAGATATTCAAGTTCCAGCGT
>JABFRJ010000018.1 GCA_013141255.1 Hyphomicrobiaceae bacterium | reverse complement strand
CTGTTGTTGCTTGCGTCGGAGGCGGGGGCGTTCATGACCGGCAGTGTGATCACGGTGGATGGCGGGCATTTGTTGGTGGGAGCTTGATACAACTCTAAGTTTGCGATGGAAGCCTGGTAATTGCTGCTTCTCGGTCCGGCCTCAAGTTATAAAAGTGAGCATTGAGCACGGCAACCGTCACCGCGACACCCTGGGGGGATTTCAACGCAGGATATGATTTCGGCGGAGGCGAGGCTTAGTGCCGATACGAAGCCGATCAACAGGCAGAGGTTGAGCGCTAGGCCCGTGATGTGGAGCTTGCGGAACTTCTGTATCGCGGGCGTGTTCGTGGCGCTCAACGTGCTGCGAAGCTGATCCATGCGGGCAACAATTAGCTTGCGCGCGGTGAAGCCGATGAGGGCGATGCAGGCGATAGATGCAGCCAGGAAGCGGCGGTCCGCAATAATCGCACTTAGCGTTCCGATGCTGGCGATGCTCATTAATACCAAGTAGTGCACATTAAAGAAGCCGCGGACCAATTGGGAATCGGAGGCGTCGTCATGTTTGAGGATCAGCAGCGGCAAGCTGCCCAACATGAAATAGAGCATCCAGGCCAATAGTGCCGCAATGGACATTAGAGAGATGGCCTTTGCGAGCATCATTCGTTCCTCGTTGGAATAGGAGAGGTGGTTCTCAAGTGATATGTTTGCCGTCACGAAAAATCAATACGTCACGCTTTTGTCGTATCGACTCTGAGTTTTAGGCGAACTGAGCACTATTTTGTCACCACGTGCCGCTGGGTTTGGAGTTTGCCATGGCCTGGCCAAAGGCGAGCGGGGTTGATGGTGGCGAGTTGCTTTTGGGGACTTGAGGGGACGGATGCGCGTTTTGGTTTTGGGTGCGTATGGTGTGATTGGGACGCGAGTGTGCGGAGCGCTGATCGATCAAGGGCACGAGGTGGTGGGGCTTGGGCGGTCGATTGCGCGGGCGCAGCGTCGGCTTCCGCGCGTCAAATGGATTGCACACGATCTGCGGCAGCTTGTGACGGTAGACGCATGGCATGGGGTGTTGGTGGGGCAGCGCTTTGATGCTGCCGTTAACGCGGCAGGCGTGTTGCAAGATGGGGCGCAGGATGATGTGCGGGCTGTTCAGGAAGCGGCGATGCTCGCGCTCTTTGCTGCGTGTGATGATGCGGGTATCAAACGCTTCGTTCAGATTTCTGCGACGCGAGCGGGTGATGCAGCATCGACTGACTTCATGCGCACCAAGGGTCGCGCGGATGAGGCACTGCGTGGCAGTACTCTAGATTGGGTGATTTTGCGACCGGGGTTGGTCGTAGCGACAGATGCCTATGGTGGCACAGCATTGTTACGTGCGCTGGCGGCGCTGCCTGTCGTGACTGTTTTGGCCTACCCCGAGAGCCGGATGCAGACGGTGGACGTGGATGATGTGGCGCGCGCGGTCGTGCGTGCGGTTGGTGGCGACGTGCCGACTCGGCAGACGTATGATCTGGTGGAGGCCGACAGCCATTCATTGCGCCAGGTCGTTGGAGCGTTTCGCGCCTGGTTGGGTTTGGCGCCGCAACGGGTGATTGTGGTGCCAGACGTGGTCGCGCGGTTTGCTGGCCGTTTGGCCGATTTAACCGGACAGCTCGGGTGGCGTTCACCACTGAGGACGACCGCACTTGAGGAGACACGGGCGAGTGTCGTGGGTGATGCTGAGCCTTGGCGGCGACTGACGGGTGCGCCGTTGGCGTCGCTCGATCAAGTCTTGATGCGACGACCATCAACCGTGCAAGATCGCTGGTTTGCGCGGCTTTTTTTGTTGGTGCCGGTTGTGATTGGCGTGTTGTCGCTGTTCTGGATCTTATCTGGGCTGATTGGCTTTGTGAATCTTGACGCTGCTAAGCGTGTGTTGGCGGCGAGTGGACTTGGCGACGGCGTGCAATCTTTCTTGGTTGTTGGTGGGGCGCTGGTGGATGTGGTTTTGGGGGGCGCTATCTTATGGAGGCGTCAGGCGCGAACTGCCGCTTTTGGAATGATTGCTGTGAGTGTACTTTACTTAATGGGCGGAGCGATCTTCGCACCGCATTTGTGGGGTGATCCATTGGGGCCGATGTTGAAAGTGGTTCCGGGGATGGTGCTTGCTTTGCTGGCGGTACAGCTGGTGGACGAACGGTGATGCCTTGGCTCGATATTCTTAAATGGTTGCATGTGTTGGGGGCAGCGGTGTTGTTCGGCACGGGCGCAGGGATTGCGTTTTTTATGCTGCTTGCGCATCGCACACGCGAACCGCACATCATTGCGCATGTGGCACGGTCGGTGGTGATGGCGGATGCGATCTTTACGGCGACGGCGGTGGTGGCGCAGCCGGTAACTGGTTTGCTATTGGCGCATCTGATTGGGTGGAAATTGACCGAGGGGTGGATCGTTGCGTCGATTGCGCTCTACGTTTTGACGGGTTTGTTCTGGTTGCCGGTGGTGTGGATTCAGGTGCAGCTCAGGCGGTTGTCTGAAGATGCGGTTCTGCGCCGGACAGATTTGCCCGTGCAGTATTTCAGCTTGTTCCGCATTTGGTTTTGGTGCGGATTTCCAGCGTTTGGGGCTGTGCTGGCGATCTTTTGGTTGATGATTACGAAGCCGTCGCTGGTTGTTTGGTAGTGGTTGACGTTGATACTTCGCCTTAGGCGTTAGACCAGCAGGCGCAGCGTGCCGATACGTGCGCCTGACCCATGCTTTAGCCTGTGTTGCTCATGATCATGTTTGCGCCGGGGTGTTGCTATCCGGTCGCGATATCACTCCAAGAGATACTGCTACCAGTAAATGTCAGTAGTCTCGTCGTGTGCGTTCGCTAGGTTTCGGCGCGCGAGCCGCGCCAACCGATGAAGAGGAGGATAGCGGAAGCTAGGGCAAGTGCGATCAGGGTTAGGTCGGGTAAGTAGAAGGTGCGGTGTACGTCCCAGCCGAGTTTATTGAGCACGATAGCGAGGTCGGTATACTTGCCAGAGAGGTGACCGCCGAGAGTGCCAGTGATGCCGAGCAGGCCTGCGCCGATGATGGCGAGAAGAGCCATGATCCAACGGCCGGGGCCATGCCAGACAGCAGAGCCTTGGAGCCAGCGGGTTAGCAGCATGAGTGTCCAGTAGGCGGTGGTCCAAACGGCCCAGAGCATGTGATTGCGGCCCATGGGTGAGGTTGACAGTGTGTCCCAGGGCCAGACTTGACTGCCGACGGCGAGCGCCAGTAGGCCTGAGAGTAGTCCGATTGAGAGCAGAGGCACGAGTGCGCGGTCGATGGCAATGGCGAGGGGCCCATTGGAGACTGCGCGGATGAGGATGGCGAGGGTTGCTGTCATCCACAACGCGATGGGGAAGTGGACGAGGACGATATGATAGGCGGCCATGGTTATGCTCCCGTCCGGCGGTTGAGTGTGGCGTTGATGGCATAACCGAAGGCGGCAATGAGCAGAGCGCCGAGCAGCATGGTCAGTTGCCATTGACGATAGATGGTGTCGTTGAATTCGAGCTCGACGCCGTAATTGGCGAGTTCGGCTTCGGTGTGCCGAAATTTTACGGGCACACCTGCTTTGACCTTGTCGGCACCAGCGTGACGGGCGCTGTTGACGTGAGCCCAGGTGACTTGTCCCGGATAGAACAGCGTCATGGTTTTGGCGGGCTGGGTCCAAGTGGGCGTATCGCCGGTATAGCGTTCGGCTGTGATGTCGGCGTCACGTCCAAGGCCGACGCTCACTGGCAGCGAGACGTAATGCCAGCGGCCACCAGTGGCCTGGCGATGGATGGCGAAGGCAACACTATAGACGCCACGGTCGCGCAAGATTTTATCTTCAAGGGGGGCGCTGGTGTCCATCTTGCGGGTGAGGGTTACGTCCCAGAAGCCGTTGTCCCATTTGGCTTTGCCAACCACTTTGATGTCGGCGCGGGAGCCATCGGCGGGGCGGAGAATACGCCGGGGGATGGTGTCACCTTCTTTCCAAGTGGCGGCGGGATTGAACGGTGCGGCGATGTCTTCACGGAGCGCATGGTTGCTGTCTTGGGCAATGCGACCGCCAACAACGTCGTCCCATTTGAGCGCTGTGTGCCCGGCTTTCGCCTGGTCGAACATCAGGCGCGGTTGTTTCTTTTCGCCGTCCCAGTTGGTGGCGTACATGCCTTTGCCCGTGTCGCTCAGCCGCGCCTCGGCGACGAGTTGATCGTCGGAGAGGTTGACTGGGTTCGAGCGACCGGCGCGCCAGTGCCAGAGATCAAGGAAATATCCGGCAGCACGCTGGGCTTTGAGTTCGTCTTCGGGAACGACCGATGACCAGTCGTTGATCGATTTGCGGGTTGCGGGGAGGTATTTGGTGGGCTCGTCTTGTTTGAGTTTTCCGCCCAAGTAGGGGTGTGCTGCGATGTCTTTGCCGCTGACTTCATCGCTCATGCCGGCCAGGCGATTGCCGATGGCGACGTAGCCGCCGTAGCGGGAGAATTCCGGTACGGAACCATCATCGAGCATCATGGCGACGCGGTCTTCATGCAGACCATTGGGTTCGGAACCGGGGACGGCACTGCCTTTGACGACCCACTTGCCGCCTTCATATTTGAGCATATCGTGGAAGATGCCGGGTTTCGGAGATGGCCAGCGGTAGCGGAATGCAACGTCTTGGCCGTTGTAGGCGGCTTGGACTTGGAACGGCACCGTGAGTTGCGCGGGGATGGCGTGGTGCTTTTTAGGGTCGTTTTGGGTGAGGCCTTTGCCCTGCGTCAGCCATGACAGCCCGAGGCTTGAGAGAAATACCAGTACGGCGCCGTTGAGCCATAAAGATCGATGTCGCATGGTGATGGTCTCCCTGTGTGTGACGGTCTCTGCGAGGTGGGGTCAGAAAGCCATCTCGATGGGTATAGTGGGCTTCGCTTGCTCCAGGCACATTGACCCTGGTCAATCGTTTGGGCGTTTGTGGGTGGTTCGACTTGTGAGAGGGGCAACTTGTGACAGTGGCAACTGGCGCGTCTGTTGGTGTGCAATGCAGGCTTGCAATATGGCGACAAGGCTTGCTGTGGCGTGACGCGAGCGTTAACGTATACATAGATTTTTCGGGTTCAGGAGACCGATATGCAAGAGAGCGCGC
>JABFRJ010000349.1 GCA_013141255.1 Hyphomicrobiaceae bacterium | reverse complement strand
ACTGGGCATCTCCCATGCGCTCGGAGGCTTGGCCTCGCATCGCGATTTCGTTGGCTGGACCAGCATCCAACCTATTCCTTTGGTTCCTGTTCGATCAACTCGGAGAGCTTCAAACCGTTCAGTCAAACCGCATGGTCAGCCACGTCGTCACAACATTGGAAACAGCCAACTGGTGGCTCTTCGTTTTCAACATGATGCCCGCCTACCCCCTCGACGGTGGCAAAGCGCTCGACGCCCTACTCGGCAAAATCATCTCAAACACCAATGCCGCGCGCGTGGTTGCAAGTCTCGGACTCTGCCTCGCCGCGTATTGTGCGTACCTCGCAGTCAATGGCAACATGTGGATGCTCGTTTTGGCGGCTCTCCTCGGTCTCACCAATTGGGCCGCGCTACAAAACGCCAACAACCCGCCTTGGCAGCGTTGGAACTGACGGACACCGGCCCCACATGCCCCCACTTCAAATGCCGCTGCAAAACCGCGTCACACCGTCAGGAGAAATCATTGCAGCGACACAACGCGGCACGATGCTTGGCAATCGCGGCGGTTGCTTCCACACCGCTTCCCAGCGAATAAAGCCACGTCCCTACGCATCGAAGCAATGGATTTGCTGCGTCTTAGACTTCAAAGGCCGGCGTCGCAGTGTCATGTCGCCAGGCCTCTACACCGAACTATTCTTCCTCGACGAAGCCACCGCACTTGCCGCAGGCCACCGTCCTTGCTTTGAATGCCGCCGCGCCGACGCCTCCCGATTTGCCGAAATTTGGGCCGAAAGAACGGGACACACCAAACGCGCTTCTGCACCCGAAATGGACGTTGTTCTGCAGTCAGAACGCATCAACGCCAAACACCAAAAAATCACCTTTAATGCATCACTCGCGTCACTACCCAACGGAACCTTCGTTCAAGCCCATGGCATGCCCCATCTCAAATGGGATGCCAAGTTTTGGCCATGGTCACTCGATGGATATGACAAAGCGACAGTGATAGATGCATCTGAGACCTTCAAGGTCCTGACCCCGATCTCAATCGTCGCTCAGTTGACCGCCGGTTACAAACCAACAGTCCATCCTAGCCTTGTCATCTATCCGCTACCCAACACCGCAGTACGAGATCGACCATGACCCGTTCCATCTTAAAACGCACACTCCGTCGCATTTACGTGCTCCTCGGGATCATCCTCGCAGTATCCTTCTTATCAAAAATCGCCGACCATATCGCAGTGCTCAACGGCACCGGCTTTGATAAACTCCTAAAGGACATTTACGAATTCTTGCGTGACATGGCTCTCTTGATCGCGACCGGCGGCGTTGCCTACATCACCAACGTCTTCCAGAAACGGCATGCCTTCATCGACAGCCTCAAAACCGAATGGCAAGACATAATCGAAGCAAAGAGCGCTCTTCTCACCTTCATGCACAATGACGCGCCCACTCATGCGGACTACATTTCCGCCTACACCCGGTTGTCAGAAACGATTGACAATATGCGCATTGTTTATCGCAACGTCGGCGAAACCAATACCGTGGTTGGTCTCTTCCCCTACGCCCCCCTCCATGACATGCGTCGCGTTTTGCAAACACTAGACCCTAAAAAATCTTCCGTAACATCAGAGCACCGCAAGCAAGCACGCGACGCGATGCTTCAATCTTTCTATGCACTGCGTGACGGATTTCTGGACGAGCTCGAACTTGATGAGCCTGATACGCCTATTCTCATGTCAGGCGCCCGACGATTGCGCCAATCAGGATCATCAAAAAGTGCCCGTCGCTTGCAAGAGCGACAGATCGCGACACACAAACAGGCACTCGTGGAAGACGACGAACTGACCGTCTTCCTCCGCAAACTCTACGACGATGAAATCAGCAAAAATAGTACCAACGCACCATTTGGCAACATCAGCACTCCAATCGGCACGCGAACAATTTAGGCCGCACCCTGACGCTTAAGCAGCGCATTGAGCTCCGCAAATGCGCCATTCACCCGTCGCGCCATCGCATTCATATACGTACTGACCTCTTCAGGCAGCTCAAGCTCGCCAAACCGATCCGGATGATAAAGGCGTGCCCGCGTGATATACGCCTTATGTAGACCCTCCGCTGTGACTGACTGTGTCACGCCCAGGATTTGATAAGGGTCTGTCTTGTCGAGTACGGCTTGCCGACGCCCAAACTTCTCAATCGATTCTTCGTCAACAGCTGATTGCTCTGTCTCAGGATGCACTTCGCGGATTGCCGTCTTGGACAAAATCGTTGTGCCGCGAAGATTGCACTCAAACTCAATGAAAAGTTCTTGGGTTAGATTGAAGACTTCACGAAGTTGCTTATCGCGCGGCTTCAAAACGCTACCTCTCAGGGTAGACCCATCGGCAAGCACAATTTCGACTTTTACAACATCAGAGTTTTGACGTCGCCAAGCCGTAATATCAGCTGCTGCCATAGTAGACACCTGTGTGTGGGAGCTCTAACTATGACAACCATAGTCCGCGCCAGTTAAGCCCCCGCTAACCCAACGGCAATCAATCAAACAAGGTTAGAAAATGGTGAACATCGCCACCCGTTCAGCAACGGCGGAAGACCTTGACCGTATCACCGAGATCTACCGACCTGCCGTCGTCTCCGGCACGGCGAGCTTCGAACTCGATCCACCCAACGAAGCCGAGATGCGCCGCCGATATGACGCCATCATGTCAGCCGGATTCCCCTATTTGGTCGCGGTCAAAGACAATACAGTCGCAGGCTACGCCTACGCCAACGCCTACCGCCCAAGACCCGCCTATCGCTTCACGGTCGAAGACTCAATATACGTCGACCCCGCATTCCACGGCTTAGGTATTGGCCGTAAACTACTCGATCAACTGATCAGCTTGACCACTGACATGGGCTTTCGGCAAATGATCGCCGTGATCGGAGACAGTGCGCAACAGCCCTCCATCCGTCTTCACCGTAACGCTGGTTTTCAATTTGCAGGCACTCTCCATGCCATCGGCTATAAACATGACCGCTGGCTCGATGGCGTTCTTATGCAGCGTTCACTCGGCCCCGGCGACACCGCCCCACCAACGCACACCTGATATCTGTCGATCGCACGAGACCATTTGGCACCCACCCCACCCGCGTGCAAAGATTTGCTAACGACACATTAACCCCCTTGTGAAGCATCCAATGGCCAAGCCCTCAAAACCGAAATCATCCCCCACAGCAACGACCGCGAAATCGGCAACTGCACCACTCTACGGCGTTAGCACGACACCCGATGGAATGACTGGCGGCATGGCCATCGTCGAACAACTCATCGCCAACAATGTTGACACGGTGTTCGGTCTGCCCGGCGCCCAGATGTATCCCTTCTTCGACGCCCTACAACAACGCTCGGATCACATACGTACGTACGGCGCGCGCCACGAACAAGCCTGCGCATACATGGCATTTGGTTACGCCAGATCAACAGGCAAGCCAGGCGTCTATGCTGTCGTGCCAGGCCCTGGCATGCTCAACACAACAGCCGCACTCGCAACGGCGCTCGGCGCCTGCCAACCCGTGCTCTGCATTACCGGGCAGGTCCCATCCCAATTTCTCGATCGCGGCCGTGGCCACCTCCACGAACTACCCGATCAATTGGGTCTCCTATCTAAGCTTGTAAAATGGTGCGCACGCATTGAACGGCCTGCCGACGCGCCCGCCATTATCAACGAAGCATTTCGCCAAATGCAATCCGGACGTCCCGGCCCCGTTGCTGTCGAAATGGCCTGGGACATTATGGCGTCATCCGCCGCCGTGACACCATTACCCAAAGCTGAGCTTGCAAAATCGATCCCGCCATCACAATCCGAAATTGATCGCGCCGCCAAGTTGCTTGCCACAGCCAAAAACCCGATGATCTTCACCGGCTCCGGTGCCCAACACGCAAGTGCTGAAATTCTCGCGCTCGCCGAGCTACTAAATGCCCCTGTAACTGCGTTCCGTGGCGGTCGCGGCGTAATGCCAGAAGACCATCCGCTTGGAATTTCGTCACCCACCGCCCATCGTTTGTGGCCAGCAACGGATGTCGCCATTGGCATCGGCACACGCATGGAACTGCCCTTCATGCGTTGGACGGGCATGATGTCGATGGTCGACAAACCCATCGCCCCTCCCCATATCATTCGCATCGACATTGATCCCGCCGAGATGCGTCGCCTACAGGTTCACGCACCCATCGTAGCAGATGCCGCAGAAGCCACCCTTGCACTCCGGCGCACCATCGAAAAATTACGCGGCCACTCCAAATCGCAAACATCAGTCGCACCCGACCGCATAAACAATGCCAGAACAGCAACTCAAGCAGCTATTCAAAAAATCCAACCGCAATTGGCCTACCTCGAAGTCATCCGCGAATGTATGCCGCGCGACGGCATACTGGTCGAAGAATTGTGCCAGATCGGCTTCACATCATATTTCGGCTACCCCGTTTACAAGCCCAGAACCTACATCTCACCCGGCTATCAAGGTACACTCGGTTACGGGTTCCCGACCGCGCTTGGCGTCAAAGCAGCCCATCCAGATACACCAGTGGTTTCAATCATCGGTGACGGTGGCTTTATGTTTGGCGTGCAGGAAATGGCAACAGCCGTGCAGGAACGGCTCAATTTAATTACCATTCTGTTCAATAACAAATCGTATGGCAACGTGCTACGCGACCAGCGCATCGGCTTCGGCAATCGCACCATTGGCGCGGTCCTCGAGAACCCAGATTTTCAAATGTTGGGTAAGGCTTTCCGCGCCGACACCTATCTCGTACGCAGTCCACAAGAACTGCGACCAGCATTGACCCGCGCACTAAAATCAAAAGCGCCGGTATTGATCGAAGTCGAAGTGCCACAAGGCAGCGAGACATCCCCGTGGGAATTCATTCACCCGCCGCGGCATATTTAGTGCCCGTGTCGCTCAACTCACCATCACTCATCGATTCGGCGACACATACACCACATCGGATTGGAACGAACGGCGGGATTTCGCCGCTGCCAGCGCCGGTTCAAGCGCCGCAAACGCAGCATTTACACGTCTCGACATGCCTTCAAGATATGCCGCAACTTCATCTGGCAATTGCACCGTCGAATATCGATCCGGATGATATGAT
>JABFRJ010000486.1 GCA_013141255.1 Hyphomicrobiaceae bacterium | reverse complement strand
CCAAGCCCTACAGCCCCGACTTGCTTCGCCCAATCGCGGCTATTGCGCATTTCGCCGTGCGTCCGCACCTGGTGCAGACGGTGCATATCAACGGCGCCATAAACCCATTGCGCCCGGTTGGGCACGCCGTCTGCAATCACGCCCGTATCTGAAAACCCAAGCTCGCTCGGTACAAATATACCAGCAGCACCCGCATTGTGATCGACCGCGGGAGACCATAATGCGTCGCCAACCGTCGGCGACTGTACTGTCACGCAACCATTCTCAAGCGCACGCGCCATCGCGGCCGTGCGCACCCGATGATAGCCGCTCATGAACTCGGTGCACGACGGAATAAGAATGATGTCTGCGCCCGCCTCGGCTTGCGCTCTGACTAACATCGGAAACTCGCTATCGTAGCAGATCGCAATCCCAATTCGTCCCAGTGTCGTTTCAAACACGCGGTTCTGCACGCCCGGCGAAATCCCCCATCGCACTTCAAACGGCGTCATAATCAACTTGTCTTGCACACCAACCTTGCCCGATGGCGCAAACAGTCGCGCACGATTGACAAACCGACCCACCCCATCAGCTGTTGGACCACTTGCCGACAAAATATGTACGCTATGCAGGCGCGCGAGTTCGACATGCGCAGCATCAATCTGGGGAAACGCATCCGACACCGCCTGCAGCGACGCCTGCAAGTCAGACGCCGCCGTTATATTGGGCGCCGCATATTCCATCGCGCCGTATTCCGGAAAAACCAACAGCTCCGCGCCATTGTCCACAGCCTGGCGCACCCACCGTGCTTGCTTGTCGACGTACGCATCAATCGACGTGAATGCATCAAGCGGATACTGCGCCGCCGCAACTTTGATCGGGCGAGAGCTCACTGTCATCGCAGCGCCTTCATCCAAAACTGCATTGGCTTCTGCGTTTTTGCCGTGTCGCCGATATCGGTCCAATCAAACGACGTTACCAAGTCGTCCATTTTGTGATAGCCGCGCTTGCCCCAGAAACCATCGAGCGGCACGTAGTCGGCAGGGCGCATGGCATGGGCACTGTCCCGCACCACGCCACAAAACGCTGTGTGCGTGAATGTCCCGAAACTCCGCGCATGTCGCTCGCGTTCGTCAAAAAACCTAACCCCAATTCCGCGCCCCCGATACGACGCTTTCAATACCGACTCACCGAAGTAAAAAAGTTTACTGATGTCGTATCCTGCATCCACGAAAGGTCGCGCCGCTTCTGCCGAGTGCTGCGTCATCGGAGCCGCCGTCGCCACGCCGACAATATCGGCGGCGTCATAGGCCGCCACGATCACAGCGCCCTCCGACGCCATGAATTTTTTCAAGTACGTCTGCTCATATTCAAGCGTACCATCATAGAGATACGGCCATGCACGAAACACTTCAATCCTAAGCGCTGCCAACGCGGGTAGCGCGTCGATCATCGCCGCCCCTGTCAGCGGAATTACGCACATCGTCATTCCGCTTCACCCGTAACCTGCATCAGCCATTCCGTAAGATTGTAGTAGGTCGTCACACGCGCAATCTTGCCCGCCTTGATCGCAAAGAATGTGCCTGCAGGCAGCAGATATTTCTGCCCCGCCGCTGGTGGCAAACCTTCATCCGTATTTTTGTAAACACCATTAACGTTGAACTCCGCCGATGCGCGCGATCCATCCGCGTTCGCCATCACAACAATATTTTCGAGCCGCTCATGATAGCTATGCGCCATGCGCGCGTTGAAGGCGCGGAACTGCTCGATGCCTGCCCGCCGCACGCCTTGATTGACATCGTGCACAACATCATCAGCTAGGCACGCTAACATCGTGTCGTGATCGTCGCGATTAAAAGCGTCATAGTAGCGGCGGATCAACGCCAACGTGTCAGCCTGCGACATAAAAATCTCCTGCTAGATTTATCATTCCCACGCTCATATCAGAGCCGCTCGTTCTCGGCAAAACGTCAATGACACTGAGGGCGATGCGTTCCCGCCCCCCACCGTGGGCGCATGCCCACAACAAACATGCTGGGGAAGGGCCAGTCGACGGAGGTCGACAAAACAAATAAGGGGGGCTTAGACCGTCGACGGAACTCGACGGTTCCAAGAAAATTAAATTTTGCTGGCCGCGATCGCAGAATAAAAACTAAGGCAAAAACCCCTTGTTCAAATCCAGCGATTGCACATCGCGTTCTTTGCCACGGGCATCTCGAATACCGAGCGTCCACGTCACGTTCGTGCCATTCGCGTACGATGTCGTTGATCGCAATCGCGCAAACACCGTGTCCCCCGCCTTCACCGTCAGCGGCGCCAATGTCGGCAAATACAACTGCTCCCAATGCGTGCGCGGATCAAACGGACCAGTCCCCAATTCAACGCCCGGCACCAATTCCGCCCGCCACCAGATCGCAAGCCCCGTGATCGTCTGATCCTCAGTAATCACCCATTCGCCGCCGCCAGCCCGCGTCGTCTTCGTGGCCTTAGAAAAATCAACCGCGTCCCACTGCACCGCATTTTTGCCGCCGTCGAGCAGATCGCTCGCCTCAAGCCATCGCACGTAAATGTTATTCAGCCCCATCGTTCGCGCCAGCTCAAACGTCAGATCCAAGTCTAACCGCTGCGCCACTCCGTCCCACGTCACCAAGTCTTTGAATAGTTTCGCCGACACCACCGGCACCACAAACTGCTGTACCTTGCCGGGGATCATCACGCCGCCCGGCTGCAAATACCGATCACGCGCATCCCCGAGCGTTTCAACAATATTTTCCTCAAAGGCATAGTTGCCAAGTGTTTCCGAGATCACGATGTCGGCGCGCTCAGGCGGCTCAACTTCGGTGGAATGCGCAGCCACCACTTCGACATTGCGAATCCCATTTGCCTTCGCCAACTTCTTCGCTAGTGCCGCGATCTCTGCCGTCTCCAACAGAAACACTCGCTTCGCGCCGAGGCGTGCCGCCATGAACCCCAGCAGGCCCGTCCCGCAGCCAATGTCCACCACAACGCTCTTGCCCGGCACAATGACCTTCTTCAGCGCATCGTGAAAAGCCAGGTTGCGCACATGGTCGGCAAGCATCGTACGGTGATATTCAATGCGCATCGCGTCGAGGGTCCTAAATCAGGCGCCCACAATTGCGGGCAGGGGAGGGGGCAAAGACGTACGCGACAGTTAACGGCGGGGATAAGTCCCCGCAAGCCGCATCTGCAATCCCCGTAAATCCTAGATTTGACAGCGCCAAGAGAACGCTTTTGCCCAAGTTGTCCCCGCCCTCCAAAACTGTGCGATACTTCAATCACGGTTGAGCGCGGTCCAAACGCATCTCTGCCGGTTCTTTGACAAGTAAATAGGACGTGTTGGCAACCTTTGAGTTGCCACGCCACGCGCAATAAACACAGGGCCGGTCGCAGCAGTCACAGCACCGCGATTGAGAAATTTCATCCCCTTTCTTATCCCCAACGTGGAAAGTGTGTGGTAAGAGATTTGCCGAATTTAATTATGATTAGCCCTGCAGGACGGGTTGAATTTCGTCCATCAGTGAATAGCAATTTGCTGTTTTAAGATGAATTTCGATCTCTTGCCGTCCCACATTTGGATTTATGACGTCGAACATATTCGAAAGGTTCTGACGGATCGTGCCAACAGTCATTGGTTCCATATTCATGGCAGTGCCAATCAGTTTTCGTCGTTTGTCTCGAATTGAGGGCGTTAACAAATTCAGGTTTTGGGAGTGATATCCGAAACCAAGGAATACTAAGGTGTCTGAGGCATCAATCGTTGCAGTAATTCTCTCTTTCAAATTTGGTTCCTCGTAGAATGACTTGATCGATCTACAAGCAACAAGGAACTGTTCAACCGTGCCTTGGTCATATCGTTCGTTGAACGCGCCGTACGACACTGGTGTCGATGAATTGTCGTATGCCAACGGACCCAGGTCGCCATAAGGATGCAAAACTTCGACTTGATTTGCCAGTATCGAAGCTTCATGCTCACTAAGGCTAAATGTCCCCATTAGAGCAATGCGCAAAATCTGTTCGATGCAACGATCATAATTGAATGAGATAATTTTCACCCGGCTTAACGCCTCTTGTATTTCGACTTTGGTTGTAGCTGTAAATAGTTGCTCGCAAAAAATTTGATGCCAAGTTCCATCCAACTTGACATCCGCAATATCAATTCGACGACCGTGGGGGTCTATACCTGCAGCAAGTCGTGCGGCTGCGACACGCTCGTAGGAAAAAATTTTCCAGGCAATCGCAGCTTTCGCACAGGCAACAATCAGCAGATCATCATTCCTGTTCTTGATGAAGTTGTCGATAGAAGGTGCAAAGGGGAGGCCAGACCTTATGCGCTGACATGCCTCCAGAATTTCAGAGTTCAGAGAAAATAAATTGCGAATTTTCAGGTGGGGAGCGACGATTGCGCAATATTCCTCTAGAAATTTTGAAAACTCAACATCGATCAAGGATCGACCAATTGAAGAGTTTTTTGAGCGGTGGAACAGATTGCTGATTTCCGTTTTAAGTGCCCGCCCAACTGGAAAGCCGAAATCGACACTTGCCCCAGCCCCAACAATGAAAACAGTATTGGGTTTAAACAATGGATGCTCCGAATCAAAAGTTGGAAACCCGCGATTTTTGCGAATTTATGCATTGTTCTCGCAATCTTGGGCGAGGCCAAGGCGAATTCGATTTTGCGTGTGGATGCAAACACATGCTGCGATAGTCTATGTCGGGCTTCAATATTCGACCCAAAGGGCCTTCCCCCAATCCACGACCGCGCCTAAATACCTGCCATGGATGAACCCAAATCACCCGCCCCTAAAACGGCACTCGGAACCGGCTCGGATATGCCCACAGGGCCCACGCCCTCTCGAACCGTGCCACCGTCCGCCCCCCCAGTCATCGGCCCCGAGGTCGTCCAAGGTTACCTGAAGCACCTGCCATCAAGCCCCGGCGTTTACCGCATGCTCGATGTCGACGGAGAGGTCATCTACGTCGGCAAGGCCCGTTCCCTCAAAGCCCGCGTCTCCAACTACGCCCGCTTCGCCGGCCTCTCCAATCGCATCGCCCGCATGGTCGCCTCCATCGCCAGCATGGAGTTTGTCACCGTCCGCACCGAGGCCGAAGCGCTGCTG
>JABFRJ010000484.1 GCA_013141255.1 Hyphomicrobiaceae bacterium | reverse complement strand
GCGCGCCACCGTCCAACTGCACGCCGGGGACAGAGATGGTTGGGCGGAGCGGCGGGGTCGGTTGGGCTGCAGGCGGTGGGTTGAGGCCCGCGACCACGGTGCCGGCAGGCGAGATCGGAATGGTTTGAACGACGCGTGGGCCGCCAGGGGTACCGGCGTTAGCGCTGGCGCTTTGGTCGGCCGCGACGACGGCGGGTGGCGGTTGATCCAGGCGTCCGGCCGTCTTTTGGTCGCCCGACGTGGCCGCTTTTTTGGCCGGTGTTTGTTCGGCTTTTAACACGGCGGGTTTGCCCGCTGACGCGCCGCCGCCAAACTTTTTGTAGCCATAGGCCAAGCCTGCGCCCAGCGCGATGGCACCGATTAGCGACGCGACAACCACGAGACCGCGACCGCGACCCTTAGGCTCAGCGGGTTCGTCGTCGTAGTCTTCATCGTCATCGGCGTGCGTGTCTGGCTGTTGGCCCGACTGCAGCTGAGCTGCGTGTGGATCATACTGATCGTATTGCTGTTGGTCGTAATGTTGCTGATCGTACTGCTGCGACCCATAGGTGGGCGCGCCTTGGGGCGGATAGCCATGATTCTGGGGTCCTGGGGGCGGATACCCTTGAGGTTGGTAACTTGGCGCTTGAGTTGCATAACCTGCCAAATCATAGCCGCTGCGAGGGTCGGTGTAGGGCTGTTGCTGAGTTTGCGGAGAAAAGCCTGCTGCACGGGCGGCAGCGGCGGCTTGGGCCTGCGCCTGGGCGTAGATGGCAGGATCTAACTGTTGGCCATAGCCCTGTGGGGCATGCTGGGGGGCATGCTGGGGTGCATAACCTTGTGGCTGTTGGCCTTGACTTGGTTGGCCCTGAGCTGGTTGGCCCTGGGGCGCGCCGGTGAAATAGTGACCGTAATAGGGGTCGGAACCGGCGGGATAGCCGGGTTGCGCGGGATAATAGCCCTGGGGCGCCTGTTGATTGGCCTGTTGATTTTGCTGTGGCGGCGGAGGTGGTGGAGGCGCTGCAAACAGTCCCGATTGTTGCGGCGCGTGCTGAGCGTCAGGTGCCAATTGGTGCCAAGGCAGCGACTGGCCCGGATCGGCTTGCTGGGCAGCGCGGCCTTGCGCATGCGGCTGCGCATGAGCTGGATGGCGGTCTGTTGTGCCGTTTGATCGCGACATCGTTATATCCCTCGACCCCTCGTCCCCAAAATCCGTACGCACTAACCATTGTGAACCAAAATCTGGTCGCCCATGTGGCGCCCGTGATGCGGGTCTCTCAACTGCCTTTCGGGCCTACCGGCGGTACGGTGCCCGTGGAACAACGAATCGTTCCTCGGCCCTTACTTTTAGCGCACCTAGCGTAGCTCGTCCGGGGCGGCGACGCCCAGAACACCTAGGCCTGACGATAATACCTGTGCATTAGCGGCAACAAGTGCCATGCGCGCGGCGGTCAGGCCCCGGTCGGTTGACTGGATGAACCGCAAATGTGGCGAATCGTTGCCACGGCTCCATTGCCCGTGGACGGCGGAGGCTAGCTCGTAAAGGTAGAATGCAAGCCGGTGCGGCTCGTGGGCTTCGGCGGCGCCAGCCACGAGGACGGGGTACCAGGCCAACTTCTTCACCAGATCGAGTTCGCCTGGATCGGAGAGCTTACTCAAATCGGCGTTAAGCACCTCGGGGCTGTCGGGCGTCAGATCTGGGAAGACGTCCTTGATGTTGCGAAACACCGACTTGGCGCGGGCGTGCGCCATCTGCACATAGAACACTGGATTTTCTTTCGACTGCTCGATGACCTTGGCCATGTCGAAGTCGAGGGAGGCGTCGTTCTTGCGATAGAGCATCATGAACCGCACGGGATCGCTGCCGACTTCATCGACCACTTCGCGCAGCGTTACGAACGTACCTGCACGCTTTGACATTTTTACCGGCTCGCCATTGCGCAGCAGGCGCACGAGTTGGCAGACCTTGATGTCGAGCGTTGCCTTTTGATCCGACAACGCGCGGACGGCAGACGTTATGCGCTTGATGTAGCCGACGTGATCGGCACCGAAGACGTTGATGAGGTTGAGGAAGCCGCGACCGAGCTTATTGTGATGATAAGCCACGTCGGCGGCGAAGTAGGTGTAACTGCCGTCGGATTTTTTAAGCGCACGGTCAACGTCGTCACCGAACGCGGTGGAACGGAACAAGGTTTGTTCGCGGTCTTCCCACTCGTCGACGTCATGGCCTTTAGGCTTTTCGAGATTGCCCTCGTAGATGTGTCCGCGCCTGCGCAAATCCTCGATGCTGTCGCGAATTTCGTCGGTGTTGTGGTGCTTCAGTGAGAGTTCGGAGAAGAACACGTCGTGCTTGATATTGAGGGCGGCCAAGTCTTCGCGGATGGCGTCCATCATCATGGCGGAGGCAACCGTGCGCACGTCTGCGAGCCATTCGGACTCTGGTTTGCCGAGCAGCGCTTTGCCGTGTTTTTTGGCGAGCACTGCGCCAACGGGCTTCAAATAGTCACCGGGGTAAAGCCCTTCGGGGATGGCGCCTATGTTTTCACCAAGCGCTTCGCGATAACGCAGGTAGGCCGAGCGGGCGAGCACATCAACCTGAGCGCCGGCGTCGTTGATGTAGTATTCGCGCGTGACATTGTAGCCGGCGAAGGCGAGCAGGTTGGCGAGGGCGTCACCGAAGACCGCGCCACGGCAATGGCCGACGTGCATCGGGCCCGTGGGGTTGGCGGAGACGTATTCGACGTTGACGCGTTCGCCCTTGCCGAGATCACCGCGACCGTAAGCGTCGCCCGAGGCGCGGATGGCTTTGATTGCGTCCTGCCAGAACTTTGGTTTGAAGGTCAGATTGAGAAACCCGGGACCGGCCACATCAACGGCGAGCACGTCTGGGTCGGCGCGCATTTTGTCGGCGAGCGCGTCGGCGATGTCGCGCGGTTTCATTTTGGCAGCTTTGGCAAGCACCATGGCGGCGTTCGAGGCGATGTCGCCGTGGATGGGGTCGCGCGGGGGGGTGGCCTCGACGCCTGAGAAGGCGAGGCCTGCGGGCAATTTGCCCTCGCGTTGCAGGGCTTCGAGGGCTTTGATGATGCGCTGTTCAACGTCGGCGTAGATGTTCATGGGGTCCAAGCGATTGAGGAATAGGGACAGGCACCAATTGAGTGACGGTCGTGTTCGCTAGCCGAATATCGGATTAATTGGTGTCTGTCCCTATTTTCCCTATTTTCCCGTCGGCGACGAAAGCGCCGATGCGGAGTTAAGTAATCATCAACCTTTCCCGGGGAAGGTTTTGATAATGCGTGAGCGTATCGTGGGGCTTTGATCTATGCAATTGACCAATGACCGCGGCGCGACAGAGATGCTCGCTTACATTGGCCTGCTCGCATCTGCCGCGCTCTATAGTTTCTTTTATATGCCGCGCGGTGCTTGGGATTACAACCTTGGCTATTGGATCGGCCGTGACTTCGTAAATTTTTGGGCGGGTGGTCGACTCGCTTGGCTGGGACAGACCGAGTTACTTTTCGAAACTGGTGCCTATAACACATGGCTAAGTTCACAGATCGCAGGTAATCTCAGCGGTGGCTTCATTTTCTCCTATCCACCGCTGTTGGTGCCTCTGTTGCTCCCGTTTGGGCTGCTGCCCTACGGGTTAGCCTTGATTGTTTGGACCGGCTTACATCTCGCAGCATTGGGATTGGTTGCACGGACCCTCGGTGGCGGTTTGCCCCAAGCACTGCTCGTGTTGGCTGCGCCAGCGGTATGCCTTGCCGCGTTTCAAGGCCATATGACGGCGAGCCTTGCAGCCGTCTTTTATTTGGTGATTGTCTGGCGCGACACTCGCCCGATTGCGACGGGTCTATTGCTTGGTCTACTCACGGTAAAGCCTCAACTTGGTCTCGTGGTTGGCTTGATCATGCTCGTGGAGCAGCGCTGGCAGGTGATTGTGACTGCGGCAGTGACGGCGATTGGCCTTACGGCGCTTTCGATTTTGGTGCTGGGATTGCAAGCCTGGACGGGCTTCATGCTCTCAACCTTGCCGCAGCAAAGCAGTTTTTTGACTAACTTCGATGCCGGCTTTACTTATTTCCTCGTAACACCCTATGCAAGCCTGCGCAGCATCGGTTTGCCGCACCGTTTCGCTATGGTCATGCATGTATTGGTTGCTTTGCACTTATTGTGGGGCATGTTTTGCCTCTGGAGGCGGGCCGCCGATACCGCGCGGGCGATACTCGCGGTTGCCTTGGTCACCGTACTCGTTACGCCCTATGCCAACCTTTACGACTTGACGCTTACCGTATTGCCGGTAACGGCCCTGGCCGTTGCGGCTGATCCGGGCGATGACAAGCGCCTAAAGGCTTGGTTGATGGTATTGTGGCTGATACCGGCTTTTGGGCTACCTTTGGCTATAATGGCTGGACCATTTGCAGGCTTTATTTTGGTCGCCGTCACAACTGTGGTGCTGGTGCCAACGCTGTCATTTGCCTCGTTGCAGAACGCGTTTGCAGTGTTAGACCGACGACGCTAGTTGTCAGCACGCACGCCGCCAGAACATGATGGTTTTTGATTGAACCGCGATCATGCTCTAGCTTTTTTTTATTTTGTCGCGCGATTGATCGGATAACCGCTCCACACTTATCCGATCGCGCTCTCGCGCAACACTGATCCAATAGTTCTTCAGACGTCAGAAGCCCGCGTGGTTGAGAGTTCGGAAATGCAACTCTGTAGCCTGCGCCAGTTGAGAGCACCACGTCACATCACCGCAACTCCGGCGTCCTGGGAAACAGCGCCTTATGGGCTTCGATGGCGTAGCGGTCGGTCATGCCGGCAACGAAATCGCCGATAAGGGCGACACGGGTTTGTTCGTTCGCGCGTCGGATGGCCTGCTGCCAGTTCTCAGGCAACGCTGTGGAGTCGGCTGAGTAGCGGGCGAAGAGGTCGGTGACAATGCTTTCTGCGTTGCGCATGACACCCATCACGCGCTCATGGCGATAGACGGCGCGGAACAAATAACCTTTAAGTTGACGCAGTTCTTGGCCGAAGAAATCGGAGAATTTGATCACGGCTTGGCCGCCCGATACGGCACTCTCGGAAGAATGTGGCTGCAGGATTTCCAAGCGCGCGCGCGCGGCGCCGACGCAATCTTCGAT